>JBBAEA010000130.1:0-9702 GCA_041656175.1 Bradymonadales bacterium
ACCATCGGCTACAACGTCACTTATACAAGCGCCTGTGCTCGGGTTGCAGCGAGCGTTTTTGCGACACACGGGGTTTGTACAAGTTTTTAGCGTACCTGCAACGCAGCTGCCGCTCACGCATTTGTCGCCTTGGGTACACGCATTATTGTCGTTACAATTTCGGCCACAGGCGCCACAGTTGTAATAGTCGTTGCCCATGAGGTGTATCTCACAACCGTTTGCCCAGTTCCCATCGCAGTTGCCCCAGCCCGCAACACAAGAATTACAGCTCGCCATTTTGCGTGCATTCAAATCTACTTCGCAGCCGTTTGCCCAGCTTCCATCGCAGTTGGCCCTGCCAGTAGTGCAGCTTGTGCAGCCCGTCATTCCGAGCGAACTCAAGTTTACTTCACAGCCGTTTGCCCAGCTTCCATCGCAGTTGCCCCAGCCCGTAACACAAGAATTACAGCTCGCCATTTTGCGTGCATTCAAATCTACTTCGCAACCGTTTGCCCAGTTTCCATCGCAGTTGGCCCTGCCACTAACGCAGCTCGTGCAGCCCGTCAAATGGAGTGAACTCAAGTTTACTTCACAGCCGTTTGCCCAGTTTCCATCGCAGTTTGCCCAGCCACTAACGCAGTTTGTGCAGCTCGTAACGTGGTGGTTTGCCTCGGATATTTCGCAACCGTCTCGAATGTCGTTGTTACAGTCGTAATATCTGCTGGCACATGTTTCGCAATCACTCATATTTGCTTGGCTTGGGTTGATACAAATTCTGCTAAAACTGTCTAGATCGCAAGTGAGTTGATTGTCGCTACAGTTGGGGGTGCACTTCCCGTCAATGCATGTGCTGGCGGGGGCGCACTGATTGCTACACACTCCACAGTGCAGGTCATTTTCGAGTAGATAAATCTCGCAGCCGTCACGCATGTCCTCATTACAGTTTGCAAAACCCGCTACGCACTCATCACACGAGAGTAAGCCAATGAAGGGCATAAGGTTTTTAGCGATGCAATAGCTGCGATTATTCCTAAAGCAGTGAATTTCGTCCTCATGGCAGTTGTTAGATCCGCATACACCAGCGTTACAAAATTCGCCTTCAGGGCATTGTTGACCACAATCGCCACAGTTCTTCTTATCATCTCCCCATACGTGTATTTCGCAGCCATCAAGCCAATCGCCGTTGCAGTTGGCATAACCTGGGGTACAGACCTCGCAAGCATCAATATTTGTTTGTGCGCTTAAGCTCGTACAGTAGCCGCCGTTTTGTAGACAACATATTTGGTTGTCACCACAAACACCACCCTTCTGACCACAAACACAAATTTCATTGACGCAATTTAATGGTTTTTCGCAGTCTAGATCGCTGCTACAAGTCGATACGGCTAATTGGCACTCCCCGTTAGTACACGCGTAGCCCGCCATACAATATCCAAAGCCGTTGTGATTCTTGAGCGACTCTTCGCAAAAATCCCCCGCTTTTATGCAAAATCCATCTTGACTACAATACTCATGACGCTTGCAGAAACCAAAGTCTTGGGCGCCTGCACATGGTTCACCCGCCCCTTCAACGGTTACGGGCATCTGAAGTTCGCAAGAAAGTGCTAAGGCAAAAACACATAAAAGTATAATTATTGATCGCAGCTTCAGTTTCATTGTCATTATTCCTACTCTCTCTGCTATAACGCAGAGCTACCTTGAAGAATAGTAAAAATTTATGATGATTACAAGAATAAACACCGATGTATTCGTACTGTAAATTCAATTATTGTCTAGTTTAGACGAGTTTAAGGCTTAGCAGAATTATATACGAAACTTCGCTAATAATAGGTATTATAAGTATGTTATTGTAAAGAAGAACTCATTTAGTTTGCTAAACCTATGCTTTTGCACGAATCAAAGTGCTTTGGGATGCCCTGATCGCTGCAAAAGCAGTCAAAAAGTCACTGGCGCAAACGCAGGGAACTTAAGCAAGTCTTAAGATATAAGCTAATAAAATCAATGTCTTAGATAAAAACGGCGTATAAGGACGCAAGTCCTTAGACGAGCTTTGGGGCGCAAGCCCCAACAGCTCAAGTCTTTCTTGGGACGAATCTAATAAGAACAATAATAGGGACAGCCAGTAATAATGGCGGCGCGTTGGCCGCTAGCGCATGCGTTAGCGTTTTCGGGAACGCATCTGTTTCCAAGTGGTGAGTATATGGGAAGGCGACAGATCTGGCGCAAGCCTCCAGCACCTGTAGGGCAGTGTGCGTTCGCATTTAAACACTTACAACGCCCCGATACGTTACTAGGTGCACAGCCTGAAGTACTTGCAGGTTCACAAACAAAGCTGCCTGAACAGGCCAGCCCGCAACCACCGCAGTGTTTTGTATTGTTGCTAATGTTTACAGAAGCGCCGCCGCAACAACGGTTAGCTAATGCGCCACCAGCATGCGTACCATCGGCTACAACGTCACTTATACAAGCGCCTGTGCTCGGGTTGCAGCGAGCGTTTTTGCGACACACGGGGTTTGTACAAGTTTTTAGCGTACCTGCAACGCAGCTGCCGCTCACGCACTTATCTCCTTGGGTACACGCATTATTATCGTTACAATTTCGGCCACAGGCGCCACAGTTGCTATAATCGTTGCCCATGAGGTGTACCTCGCAGCCGTTTGCCCAGTCCCCATCGCAGTTGCCCCAGCCCGCGACACAAGAATTGCAACTTGCCATTTTGCGTGTATTCAAATCTACTTCGCAGCCGTTTGCCCAGTCCCCATCGCAGTTGGCGTATCCTTCTACGCATTGTTGGCAATCACTGACGTGATGGAAATTAAAATCAACTTCGCAACCGTCTATAATGCTATTATTACAATCTTTAAAACCTTCTTTGCATACTCCGCAAGAACTCATATTAGTAGCAGATAAATCGACGCAAACTCGCTCTAATTCACTGTAGTCACATACAGTTTCGCCTTCACTGCAGCCAGGTGTACATTTGCCGTCAATGCAAGTTGTAGCGATCGAGCAGACGTTATTGCATGCGCCGCAATTCTCGTTGTCATACCATAAATTTTGTTCGCATCCGTCGCGCAAATCTTGATTACAGTCACCATAACCAGTGCTGCAATGCTCGCAGTCATCTAAATTAATAAGCGGCATTAAGCTTTTTGCTAAACAATAAACTCGCTCATCGCGCACGCACATCAGCTCGTCATTTCTGCACTCATTCGACCCACACCGTCCGTTAATACATTGCTCGCCGGGCGCACAACTTGCACCACAGTCACCGCAATTATTAACGTCGTTGACCCAAACATTGACTTCGCAACCATCGCTCCAGTCATTGTTACAATTAGCAAAACCTAGCGCACATACACCACATGATTCAACGTTGCTTTGCTTATCAAATGAAATGCAATACGATTCGTCGTCGCTGTCGCTGCAGCAATGTTGATTGTCGCCACAGATCCCCGCACGCTTCCCACATGTACAAACACCGTTATTACACTTTAGCGGCGCCTCGCAATCACTATCGCGCCTACACACAAACTTCGCCAGCTGGCACTCGCCGTTTGTACACGCATAGCCCGACAAACAATAACCATAGCCATTGTGATTGCTTAGCGCGTTCTCGCACTCATCGCCCGCTTTCGCGCACTTACCCTCGTTGGTGCAGTACTCATAACGCATACAGCGCCCAAATTCATTGCCCTGCAAACACGGCTCTCCATCCTCCTCCATCGTGATGAGCGCTTGTAACTCGCAGCCAGCAAGCAGAATACAAGCCAGAATAATTATCGAGATACAATAACTATGATGTTTCATGCTCAAACCCCTCAGTGTAGAAGGATGCAAAATCTCTAAAACTTTAGTAAATGCTTTTACGCAGATTTGTTGAGTTTTTTGGGGGGCTAGATGCCCCCCTACGCCCGAGCCTCACGCGAGAATTCGCTAAGAGCTGGCAAATAATTTGCTCCGTCTCGGCTGTTCGCCGAGCCAGAGCAAATTATGCAGCTCTTGCGAATTCTCGCGCGGGGTCTCTGGCTACCCCCCTAATGTATGAACCGTCAGCGTTTACTCGTTTTCTAAAGACGCGCTTAATTTTTTTAGGAGCTTTGTTATTCACTGCTTGAGCGCAAATACCCCAGTTTAAGATCGCGACTTTCTCGCTGCTATCCATTATAGAGGGTATGCGCCAGCGTTTCAAGATGCTGTTATAAGAGAAAAACTTAGCCTTACAGGCTCAACACGATTTGTTATGGTCTTTCTTGCCTTTTGTTCTTTTAAATTATTAACCACGAAAAACACGAAAACACACGAAAAATTCTTTTTATCTTATAGAACCGACTTGATTTGTTATGGTCTTTCTTGCCTTTTGTGCTTTTAAATTATTAACCACGAAAAACACGAAAACACACGAAAAATTCTTTTTATCTTATAGAACCGACTTGATTTGTTATGGTCTTTCTTGCCTTTTGTTCTTTTAAATTATTAACCACGAAAAACACGAAAATACACGAAAAATTCTTTTTTTTAAATGCTATTATAAGATTAAAAGATACATTAGTTTTACATACCCAGCTTGATTCGTTAAAATCTTTCGAGCCTTTCGTGACTTTCGTGGTAAAAAAGCTTTTCGTGGTGAAAAATAACGCGTTAAAGCGGCGGTGTAGGATTTTAGCTCGCGATCGCTTTTGTGTTCATAAAAAAAGGGACGCCCACTCTTTGGAGTAGACGTCCCGTTTTTTGCGTATAAAATGCTTACTTCACGGTGAGTTTAAAGAAGAGATCTACCATAAGATTGACGACTCTTTTGTGCACATCGTGGTCGTTGAGATCGATTTTGTAGCGTTTTAGAATATCGGCTTTTCTGGTGATGAGAGATGCGAAATAGCCTTGCGACATAAACGATGAAAGTACGAGGTTTAGCGGCTCAACTTCCTCTTTAAAGTAACCCAACTCAACGCCTTTTTGTATCAGAGTAGAGATTTTGTCGGTGACTTTTGCTGCGGTGTCAAGAATGTCGCAATCATCCAGCGTGAAATTAAGTCCTTTCTCTTCTCTAAGTGCATTAAAATCGAGATTCGACAAATCAATGGGAACCATGGACTCCCACATGACTAAGCGAACAAAATCGATGGACTGATAGTAGAGCTCAAGGCACCAGCGCATGGTTGCGCGCGCATCATCGTGCCAGTTTCCTGTTTCGGGTAATTTTTCGTTTAGCCGTGCTTTAATTTCATTAGCTACAGTAGCCCGGACATAGGCATAGAGTACGATTTTGGAGTCATAGAAAGCGTAAATCATGCGTTTGTTTACTTTTGCCTCTGTGGCAATAGTATCAACACGTGAGCCGAAGTAGCCATAGGCAGTAAAACTGCGCCTCGCTGCCTGTAGCGCCGCTGCCCTCATTTCATCATTGGTCATGCTACCTTTCTTCTTCTTCTTTAGTTCTTTCTTGTTATTTTCCTCATTCTTAGCCATAAGTGCCTCGCTCCATATCGTTTGATTGCTAGTAAACCTCATGCCCACTAGCATAAATAAACCCAATCTTTGACATTACGTGTCAAAGACACACAAGCCTAACTATCCTGTTATGATCATTGTTTCATGTCAACTGTTTTTTTTTTGAGTTTTTCTCTTTTTTGTGGAATAAAAAATGAAATTTCCTAAAAGTCTTGCATAGATTGCACGTTCTTGAAATAAATTTGTATTTTAGTGAACTTTCCAAGACTATCTTTTTTGCCTAACTGCTGGCGCGTTTTGTCGCCAAATCTCAAAGCTGAGCAAAAACCTGTGAGTATGCTAAAACAGTCAAAGACTTCAGTTTCTTTGAGCTGGAGAGTTAAATAGGGATGCAAACTGTGTCATGAGTGATTATAATGGGGCGGGCGTTGTTTCGCAGAGCCTACGCGCCATGAGTGATATATCGCATAGTGGGGTGCAAGGCAGGGCGTATCATTAAATGAGAATCGGCTTTTGATGGCTAAAGTGTTTTAGCTTGCCAATCAATAAAAAATGCCGATTATGACATGGGTGAGCAAAGAAGTTTTATCTTCGCTTGACGCATAAAGATTTAATCGAAAAAACTCTTGCTCTGAGAGCATAAATACGTTGTTAAGGTTATATGATGTTACGAAATTCTTCTTTACTTTTGTTTTTTCTTTTTTCTTCAACACTCGTACTTGGCTGCGTTGAGAAGGAGCCGCAGCTCATCTACACGCCGGACGAGTCAGTTCAAGCCTATCCGCGCGACGTTGGCGATTGTATCGTCGGTTGTCCGCATCCCTATAACGCCAATACGGATCTGTATGAACACAAAAGTGGGGGGCTCTTTAACGTGATCGACGATGACTGTCACTTGGTCGATTCGCAGCTCTATAGCGCAGATGTCGACTTTATCGGCATAGATTCTACCAAAGTTAAGCCGGGAGACGCTCTTGAAATCACCGTTAAGCCAGCCCCCCACAGTCTGCTTAACCCTGTCTTATCTGTGTACGATAAGTTTGGTAAAATAATGATGGTAAATCTAGGTCAAGAAGGAAGGCGTGACTCTCGCGTGGAATTTCTTTTGCCCAAATCTTTGCCTATTTACGTCGCGGTGGAGGGCTTGGAGAACTATCAGCTGGGCCACAAAGCGTCTTGTAGTGAACTCAAAAAAAGAGTGGGCGGCAAGTACTATGGTTACCTCCTCAAGGTGGATACAATAGCGGGTGTTTCAGGGAAGGAGATAGGCAAGATCGCAGTCGGCGACGAGAAAAGAGAGCGCGCCACCCTCGAAAAACCTGGAATGGCACATTACTACTTTTTTACGGCGCCCAAAGGGAGCAAAATCACGGTGTACGTCAATCCGTCAACTGCTGCGAACGAGAAAATGAGAGCCATACTCTCTGGACTTAAGCTTAGCGATAAATCGCTGGACTGGATCAGGGTAGGGGGCTTGCAAAAGGAGGACAGCAACCTGCTTATCCAAACTGATTTTAGCCCACTAGCCGATGAAACGGATTCGACGCTCAACAAATATGGCTTTGTAGTTTTTGATTATAGTGGAAAGGGTGGAGCGGACTTCGAATATGATTTAACCGTGAAGGTTGGACCTTAAGGATACTCTGTTTTCTTTGAGGCAGCGCCCCAAAATACGTCTGAGGGTTTAGACACTTAGAACCCGTTTTTCTGTCTAGGGCATTGATTTTATTGACTTTTTATTTTGATTGTTTTTGCATTATTCAAGGGCAAGTTTGAAACCTGCCCCTACTATTTTTGCATTAATCAGAGTTCCCAGATCGGGATCACGCGAAAAAGCAGACTGGCCAATGGCTACTAGTCCCGCCTGCCTCATCATTCCTATCTCCGCATTATGATGTCCAACATATTCAAAGAATACGCCCCATACTTCACTTTGATCGGGGCCGTCGTCATGTTTCTATACTTTTCGCCAAAATTCATCGCACGTTTTCGCGGTGCTCGCCTGCCACCGAGAGAGCGAGCCATAAACGGTAGGCTGCAGCCGCGTGTTTTTGTGCTTGAGCGAAACGATGAGACCGGCGAGAATTGCAGAACTAAGCACAAAGAATTTGGAGCCTGTCAAGTAAAGTTGGCGCCTTGGAGAGCGCTACCGAGTATACTGGCATTTCTTTATACCATACCATTGATTTTAAATTTGCTTATTCCTTTTGGAGTCGAGAACACACGAAAAGCACTGTACATACTCAGCGTTCCGTTAGTTTTGTTGGCGCTTACCTATTTACTGCGATTGCTTAGCTCGCTTACACTCTATGAGCGCGGTTTAAGGATCAGGGGGCTGTTCTCTTCGAACGACTTGCGCTATGACGAGATCGAGGCGATAGCCTTTGAGAAGCGCGGGGTTTCGGTGGGAATTTTCGCTTTTTGGGACGGGGTGCTAAAGAAGCTCCTCGGGGCGCAGTGGCGCGATCAGTACGTTGTGCTTGAGCTGCGCGGCGGGCGTAAAAGCTATATCAAAGCTAGCCAATATCGCGATCTCTTTGCGAAGTTTGGGCTCTTAAAGCAGGCGATTTTTGAAGACGAGGAACGGAAAAACAGCGCGTCAGAGAATAAAAAATAACGCATCTTTTCGAGCGAACTTTTATGTAAATTTATAGCGGATAAAAGGGCTAGTGCTTTTGTTGGCAATGCCGTGTGGTTAGATGTATGCTGTGCATCCCAAAGCTGTTTTTGGGGCTTATTTAAATAGGAAAACTAGAGTATGCAAGGAAGAATTCGGCCATCAAAGGCCGCAGGGAAGGTTCACTACGCAATACGCGAAGTGGTCGTTTTGGCTAAAAAGCTAGAAGCGGAGGGGCGACGCATTTTGTACCTAAATATCGGGGATCCCAATGCTTATGACTACGATCTTGCGCCCATAGCGATTGAAGCGGGCTGTAAAGCGCTGCGCAGCGCAAAAAACGGCTATGCCAATTCGCTGGGGCTAGAAGAAGCGATAGAGGCTATTCTAAAAGATGCCAAAGAGCGTCAGGGTATAAGCAGTGCATTAGGGGCTTTTACGGGTAACGGCGCTTCGGAGTGTATCGATTTGTGCATAACAGCGTTGGTGGATCCTTCGGACAATATTTTACTGCCATGCCCGACTTATCCATTATATAGCGCCATTCTCAACCGCCTTGGCGTAGAAGCGCGCTACTATAAACTGGATGAGGCGAAGGCTTGGGAACCCGATGTGGAACACATGGCAAGTCTCATTGATGCCAACACACGCGCAGTCGTGGTCATCAACCCAAACAATCCAACGGGCTCCGTATATAGCAAAGAGACGCTGCTAAGAATCGCAGATCTAGCCAAGTCACATAATTTGCTCGTGTTTAATGACGAAATTTATGATCGCCTCATATTAGATAAGGACAAGGAGCACTGTTGCCTGGCTAGCCTCGAACCTGAACTGAGTGTGGTCACGTTTAACGGCTTATCCAAGTCGTTCTTGGGACCAGGGCTACGTGTTGGTTGGGGCGTCTACAGCGGGATACGCGAAAACCTTCACGATTACATCGAAGCGGTGAACCGATTGCTACGATCGCGTCTGAGCGCCAGTCACCCAATGCAGTACGCTATTGCTCCTTGCCTACAAGAGCCTAGCACCCACCTCACGGGTTTTATCGATAGCCTCAAAGAACGTCGCGACTTGTGCATCAAACGCATAGCCCAAATTCCAGGGCTATCCTGTCAGTCGCCCGCAGGTAGTTTTTATGCCTTCGTACGCGTGGAGGGAGAGAGCGACGATAAAGCGTGGTGTCGACGACTGCTGGAGGAACATGGTGTGGTGGTTGTGCCTGGCTCGGGCTTTGGCTACACTGAAGCCAATGCTGTGTATTTTCGCATCGTCTTTTTGCCACCACTCGAAATTTTGAACGAAGCTTTTGATAAAATCGCGAAATATATGCAAGATTAAAGAAACGCTGTTGAATGAAAAACTGTCAAAAGGGGAAGGATCTGCGGTAACCCACGTTGATTAGAGTTTCCTTATGGAAGCGCTGTTTAATCGCTTCGCGGGCGTTGCGGGGGGCTGGCCCCTAGGGCAGCCGCAAAGTCCTGTTTCGCCAAAAACTGGACGGGGCGTCGCGGGGTGTCCCCGCGGAGGGGGAGCCGAAACGAGCAAAACTAAGTGTATTGCGAGTTGATGGCTCGCTTTCGCAGTGAGCATGTCCAAGCCAAGCTCGCTTGAGCTTGAGACATGCGAACAAGAAAAAAAACCGTAGGTTTTTCATG
>JBBAEA010000131.1:0-9680 GCA_041656175.1 Bradymonadales bacterium
AGGCTGTGGCCGCTTCGCGCGCGGCCTCAGCCGCGACCCCAATTTCCGTAGGAAGCGGAAATTGAACGCCGATAGGCGGCCCGTAGGGCAGCGCGCCATGGACGGCGCGCTGTAATCGCTGACATCCGTGTCGCGATTGAAAAGAGGGGGGTGCGGGGGGAACCTTTTTTCTTTTGCAAAAAGAAAAAAGGTTCCCCCCGCGCAAAGCTCTCGAGTATTGAATTTTATTGACTGCAAAATATCATTTGGCTATATTGCCAAATGCGCAAAGGAGGAGCGCAAGGGATGGATGAGCGAGAGAAGCGAAGATACGAAGCTAAAGCTAAGGTTCTCAAAGCATTAGCGCACCCTACGCGGCTGTGGATTGTCGAAAAACTGGCTGATGGGGAGCATTGCGTTTGTGAGTTTGTCAACGAGTTGGAACACGATTTTTCAACAATATCAAAGCATTTAGCCGTACTGCGAGAGGCTGGCATAGTTCAAGATAATAAACGCGGAAAGCAGGTTTTCTACGAGCTTAAAGTGCCTTGCGTTCTACGCTTTATGAGTTGTGTTGAAGCCGTTATGGAGTCGCAAGCTATGACTCACGCCGCACTTTTGGAGTAGGCGAACTGAGCCAAGTAAGAACTGCCCCCCGTGATAAGGGATGATGAGGTCATATGGATTGGTCAAAAGAGTGGAAGAAACTGGCGCTGCTTATGGCTGTGTTTTTGGGGCTATACTACTTACCTATAGGTAGCGCGCGCTTCGACAACGCGGTGATGGAAGCGTTGCATTTAGCCAAGTGGTATGCGCAAGAACATGTTATTTTATGCCTTATTCCCGCGTTTTTTATCGCGGGCGCGATCTCCGTTTTTATAAGCCACGCGTCAGTGATGAAGTACCTCGGAGCAAAGGCGAATCGCTTCCTGGCTTATGCGGTGGCTTCAGTGTCTGGAAGCATACTTTCGGTGTGCTCTTGCACCGTTTTGCCTATGTTTGCGGGGATCTATCGCATGGGTGCTGGTCTTGGCCCTGCAACGGCTTTTCTGTATTCTGGCCCCGCCATCAACGTTTTAGCGATCATATTAACGGGGAGCATTTTAGGTCTAGAGCTCGGTATCGCTAGAGCCGTTGGAGCTGTGCTCTTTAGCATTGTTATCGGCGTTTTGATGGAGTTGATTTTTAGAAAAGACAAGCGAGAGCAACAGGACGAAGTCGTAGAGCTAGAGAGCGATGAAGACACTAGACCGCTATGGAAGAACGGCATATTCTTTGCGTCTTTACTGGGAATTCTCGTTTTTGCTAACTGGGGGGAGCCCGATGGCGCCGAAAACCTGTGGGCAGCAATCCATAGCATAAAATGGCTTATCACTGCACTCTTCGCCATCATACTCGCCGTCGCCCTCAATCGTTTCTTCAAACTGGCTTGGTGGAAACTCGCGCTCGTCGCAATACCAACAGGCGTTCTTGCATATATTTTTCGCGACTCCCCAGTTTACGCATTTAGTGCCGCTGTTATCGGTTTTTCGATCATCACGAGTACCGACAAAGGCGAAAGTTCGGAGTGGTTTTCGTCCTCATGGGATTTTGCCAAATTGATCATGCCCTTGCTCTTTGTCGGCGTGCTCTTGGCTGGCGCTCTACTCGGACGTGTAGGACACGAAGGGCTCATTCCCTCGGAGTGGGTGGAACAAGCTGTTGGCGGTAATTCGCTGTGGGCAAATTTTTTCGCTTCCTTTGCAGGTGCGTTCATGTATTTTGCAACCCTTACCGAAGTCCCTATTTTAGAGGGCTTGATCGGTAACGGCATGGGCAAAGGACCTGCTCTAGCCTTGCTCCTTTCTGGACCAGCACTCAGTTTGCCGAATATGCTCGTTATACGCAGCGTACTCGGAACAAGGAAAACGGTAGTCTTTGTCGCACTCGTCATCGTAATGGCAAGCTTTAGCGGCTACATCTTTGGTACTTTTTGGGGATAGTTGTTCCAAAAAATCACAGGTTTTTAAAACATTATTTTAGAATTTGCCGTATAGTTTGTTAGCAGCCTTCTTAAGCTCACAGATTTTGAGCTGAGTTTACGAGAAAATTTCAGTTTTTAGTGTTTTTTTGTGCACTAGCACAGTGTTTTTTACCATAGGAGTGTGGGTGATGAAAATTCAGATTTTGGGTACAGGTTGTCCTAAATGTAATAAATTAGCCGAAGTTGCGGAAGCAGCAGCCAAGGAACTAGGGCTCGACTATGAGTTAGAGAAGATAAGCGAGGTCAAAAAGATTATGGCTTTTGGCGTTATGATGACCCCAGCACTCGCCGTCGACGGAAAAGTAAAAGTAGCGGGCAAAGTTCCTAGCCTTGAAGCGATTAAAGAGCTGCTCAAAGCCTAAGTTTCTTGCTTTTGAGCATTACTGTAGACTAAGCAAAGAAAGAGAAAATCTTCCTACACTTAGTCTTATGGGCTATTGCAGAATCCACTCTACGTTATAGTGTGAGGCAGTAGTTATTATAGTAAAAAAAACATATTTTAAGGAAGACTCTGAACAATGTAAAACTCGTAAAAAAGTAGCTAGAGAAAAACAACGAAAGTCAGGCGCGTTTTCAAAAAAAAGCCAATAAAATCAATAGCCTACACACAAAAACGGGTTCTAAGGGCGCTAGCCCCAAATGAATCAGAGTTTCCTTAACGAAATATATCGACGAGCGAACTGAGGCTGGAGTATGAATAAAAGAATAAAGCTGCTATTTTTGTGTACGGGGAATTCGTGTCGTAGCCAGATGGCTGAGGGCTTTGCGCGTCACTATAAATCCGACGTTATCGAAGCGTATTCGGCGGGCGTAGAAACGCACGGCATGAACCCGAAAGCCGTAAAAGTCATGGCCGAGTTAGGGATCGATATTTCGGGACAAAGATCGCAGCATATCGATGAGTTTAAAGATATTTCGCTTGATGTGGTCATAACCGTGTGTGAGCACGCACACGAAACATGCCCAGTCTTCCCTGGTCACAGTAAAACGATTCACTACGGTTTTGAGGATCCACCAAAATTAGCCAAAGCACTAGCTGAGCAAGGTGCTAGCGAAGAGGAACAGCTCGACTGCTACCGCAAAGTTCGTGATGAAATCGGAGCTTTTGTGCAGAGCTTGCCTGATGCTTTGGAGAGCTTGGCGCGTTCTTAAATTTAGTGAAGTGAGAGCTTACGCTGAAAACGATGGTGACAGACGCTTGCCTTTTGCGCCGTACGTTGTGCAAGATTTCAGCAAATAACAAAATTTTACACGGCGAGTTGAGGTGATTAAAGAATTTTGTAGGAGCTTGCGCGTTGAGAGCCAGTGGTTTTTGGCGGAAAAATAAGATTAAATCGCGGTTGAGGCTTATGGGCTTTGGCAATCTAGGGCGACTACGGCAAAAAAGTTGCGGCCTAAAACTTCGTCTTTGCTGATGGAGTCTAGGAAAAACAGGACGCTGAGGGCTTGGGTGCCGCGTTCTGCAACAAGTGTTTGTGCGGAATTCTGCAGCTGCTGACGCCAAGCGTCGAATTGGGCTTGGTCGAGGGTGGCGACGTGGGCGCGAACGATGTCGGGGGAAGCAAACTGGGCTTGGTCGGAGGTGGCGAGTGGGAGAGTGGGCGGGGACTTGGCTTCGTCGATACCGAGGCGGTTGCGCAAGCTGAGTTGAAACTGCGGGGCTTTGCAGCGTCGGTCGCTAGTGGCGGTTAGATTGGCTTGAATAAATACGTAGGATTGGCCGCTGGCGAGTGCGACGCGTGATGGGGCGGAGATAGCGACGTCGTAGCTCGGTTTGATGTCTTGGAGCTCGGGTAGAATGGGTTGGGGGGCGGGTGCAGGAACTTCGCTTGCGAGGCGCATTGGGGGCGCGGATTTGGTGGCGATGTCAAACATCTCGGAGACTTTCCCAAAATGAAATATGCCGTGGTTTTGCGAGGCTAGGGCGACGATGGCGATAAGTAGAAGGGCGAGTAGGAGGCTTACAAAGATGGGTAGTTTGGAACGTTTTGGGGGGCTAAAGTCGGATTCACCCGAATGATCAATACTTTGTGTGCTTGGATCAAGCTCGTTTCGTTCTAAGTCTTTATTTTTAGGAATTTGTTGTGAGCGCTCAGCGCGAAGTGAAGCGGGGACTTGGTAGTCGTAGGCGGTGATATCGTCGTCATCTTCTTCGTCTTTAGCGTCGACATCGTCAGCGTCGACATCGTCGAGGCCGCTCAGAAATTCCTCGGCGAGTTCGTCGTCGCTGATGGAGAAACTGCGTTGTACAGCTTGGCTTGGCGGCGCAACATCATCGGTTTTTGCGCTTTCTTGCACTGCATCGTTATCGTTTTCGGATTTTAGCCATTCTGGCTCGTCGTCAAGCGCATCAAGGTCGAGTGTGGCTAAATCTTGCGGTAGCTCGGGGAGGATTTCGTCGATATCGAGATCGGCGATAGGGGGCGCCGCGGCTTTGCTAGGGAAGGCATCGGGCTGCTTGCTGCTCTTTGCCTCACTAACGGCTTTGGCAATGGGTTTGATAATGTGGACATTCGTTTGCATTGCGGTGCAAAAAGGGCAGCGAATCTTTGCGTCGGAGCGCTGGCTTTCTTTGATCTCGAAGTCGCGTGTACAGATATTGCACTTGATGCTGAGCGTCATGACTTAGTCTCTCGTTTAGGTTGAGGCTTGTTTGCTTAGCTGTTAGCGATGTCGTCGCGGTTAAGATCGAGTTTGCGCAAGATATATTCTACGCTTTTTCGGTGTAGCGATGCGAGGCTAGCGGCTTTGGTCACATTACCTTTTGTTTTTTCGAGCAATTTTGTCCAATAGCGAAGCTCGAAGCTTTCGAGGATTTCTTGCTTGATTTCTTTGTATGGGGTTTGTACCTCAATGGCATTCTCGATGAGTTCATCACGGACTTGTGGATCGAGGTCTACGGAATTATCCCTTAAATTCGGCTCTGGAGCAAGAAAGCGGGTTTCGATGCGGTCTTGCGCACTTAGGAGCGCCGCTCTTTCGATATAGTTGCGTAGTTCCCGAACATTCCCTGGCCAGCGGTAGCTTTTAAGTTTTTGTATGGTCGAAAACGAGACGTGCATTTCGGGTTTCTGAAAATTTTTAGCAGCGATTTGGAGGAAGTGTTCGACGAGTAGAGGAATATCCTCCGTTCGATTTCGCAGGGGTGGGATCTGTACACGAATGACGGCTAAGCGATAAAAGAGGTCTTCGCGGAAGTTTCCGTCCCGCACTTCTTGTTGAAGAGATCTATTGGTGGCGGCAATAACGCGAACGTTAACTTTCTGCGCCCTATCGCTTCCCACAGGCCGAATCTCTTGGTTCTCTAAAACGCGTAGAAGTACGGGTTGTAAATCGAGGGCGAGTTCGCCGATCTCATCTAAAAAAAGCGTCCCTCCGTCGGCTTGTGCGAATGCGCCCTTTCGATCCGATACCGCGCCCGTAAAGGCTCCTTTGACATGCCCAAAAAGCTCGCTTTCGATGAGATCTTTGGAGACGGCTGAGCAGTCAAATATGACGAAAGCTTTGTTATTGCGCGGGCTGTGCATGTGCACGGCTTGGGCGACGAGTTCTTTACCGCAGCCAGATTCCCCCTCTACAAGTACGGTCGCGGGCGTGGGGGCTACCTTTTGTAGTAAGCCAAAGATTTCGCGCATGGCGAGGCTTTGCCCTAACATGTTGCCAAACTTGTTGCTGTTTGAGATGGCGAGTTCTATGACGTCTTTGCCGAGCGTGAAGCGTATGTTTACGGCGCCGCATCGAAAATTCGTTCCAGAGCTTAAATAAACATCGTTAATTCGTAAATCAGCGATAAAAGTGCCATTTTTGGAGTCTAAATCAACGAGTCTATAGCCGTTTTCATCGACTTCAATTTTGGCGTGGTTCCGCGATACCGATGCATGTGCGATGCAAAGATCGCAGTCTGGATGCGATCCGATATAGATAAGTCGTTTTTTGAAGCTCTGTGTTTTAGAGCCGTTTTCCCCGTAACTAAGCGTGTATTGTATGAGTTTTAATGAAGTGACGGCGTCGCCAACAATAGTTTGCGTTAGGGTGTTTTCACTCATAAACTTAAACCGTTGGGCTTTCGTAAAAGACTATACTTTTGCCGTCGGGGAGTAGAACGAGTCGAGCGCTAAACTCGCGTATAGTCATAGAGAGCGCGGCTTGGTTCATATACCAGTAGTTGAGGGCCTTTCGTTTTGCGTCACTTCGCGTGCGGCCCGTAAAGGTTATCGCCTCTCTTCGCGTCGTGTCTTTGTCCTGATTTACCATGTTTACTCCTCTCTTAGCCCAGCTCCAACAGTCCCAAAATCAATAGCATGTATACAGTTTGGTGAATAGGGTAGTGTGATGGGAAATGCACCAACATTTCAACTAAGGTGTCGCCAAAGGCGAGGTTATCTATCATCTCGAAGCACTCAGAGTGCGTGAAGTAGCGCCGCGCTTGGGCGGGTTCGACGTTGAGCTTCAAAACGTAGGGGATAAGCTCGTCGGTTTTGCGCAAAATTCTGTGCAGCGCTGTCCTCTCAAATATTCCTTGCTCAAAAATCTCCCGAAGCGCCGCTTCCCCCAACGGAAAATCGTGTATCTGCGCCTCGCCTTCTTGGAAATGGTATGAACCCTCGGCCCAAGAGAAGCACTCTAGGAGTTGCTCGCGAATGTATTCTCGGCGCATCGTTTTGCCGCTTCTTCTATGAGATTCCCGTTCCATCCATATTTCGCTGAGACTTTGTCCTGTTTTCTGCGATATCGCTTGCATTTGTTTCACGAGTTCAGCACCCGTTTCACTGCGCTTTCGCATGAACTGAAAAAAATTGAAGATGGGGTGAGAGGAGTAGAAGCCCAAGATCGTGCCGTTGCGAAAATATATCGATGCGGTCAAAAAACGCCTGCGTATGATGAGGCAACCCGTGGATTTATCTTGAGCAAAGCGCCACAAAACACTGGCGAAGGGTGTGCTGCGCAGATTCCCCATGGACGGCGCGTTGAACCAACGCAGTTTGCTCCGTTTTTTGGGCTTGAGTTGTATGGACATGGTTGGCACGCGGTAGTCGCTAAAACTTGGCGCCGGCGTGTTGGAGTCGGCAAAATCTATGTCGCTCTCGTCAAGGGAATCCATAGACTGCGTCGGTTGGTGGCGGTTTCGCAGAATACTCAAGTTCTCCCACTCGTAGCTCCAAAGATGGATATAGTGTGTATTCTGTTCACCGTTTTGTTCGGCTAACGCCATCGCCTCGACCAGTGCCGCTACAGAGAGGGGGAGATCTAGTACCGCGAAAAGCCCACAGTTCTGTGCCAAAAAAAGCGATGCAGAGTCGCCAGAAACGATGTTGGCAAGCCCGATCCAAGTGATATCGGCATGCTCCGACTTTAGCGTGTAGGTGGCACCGTCTTTGAGATAGAGTTCACTGATGACGACTTGAGCTTTTGACTTCGATAAAGCTTGCTCAAGTGCAGTCTTAGTGTTGACGCGCTCGACACTGTAGCCCAAAGCGGAGAGCACGCTCTCGCATAACTGCGTGTTCGCTTCTATTTGGCTTCCTAGCAAAACTGTTCTCAAGGTCTCTGACATGCTCTTCCTTCTTAACCCCCGCGCCATGCTAGCACGTTTTTTTAAAATGATGAAGTACCACTATGAGCGCACTGCTTTAGTGAAAAACCAAAGCCACGCCGTGTAGGGGGCTATGTAAAATATGGTCGCATAAGCACCCTATCGCTTGTTCCCCAAAAATCTCACCAAGTCTTCAACACTCATGCTCTTCGGCTCGCGTTTGCGCACGGCGGCGTTTCGCAAACCAAGCGTTTGCAGAGCAGCAGCGCCTGCTGGCAATGCAAGTTCTCGCACAGTGCAAGCTTTTGTCTTTGCGCGCAAAATACTCGGAAAACTTGGGTGACGCGGCTGAGCCAAACGCAGCCCAGAGCTTATCACTGCGCGCTGTGTAAAAGAAAACTCCACTCGCGCCCCCTCGTCCTCGCAACGCACTAGCCAGCGATCACCGTCGCGCCTTAGCTCAACGACATCGTGGAAACAAGCTATTCCCAAAGCTTCGGCGATCCGCTGCGAAAGTTCTCCGCTCTCGTAAGCTAGCCCAAGCCTTCCCGACATGATGAGATCGAAATTTTGCGTTTTGAGCCAATCTATTAATAATGTTGCCGCCTGTGCAGTACTAGGCTGCGCTTCGCAATAAAGCCAATGCGCGTCGTCTGCACCCATAGCAAGAGCGTGTAAAAGCGCCGCTTTACTGTGCGACAAAGATACAGCACTAACGCAAGAAAGCTGCCCAGCCTCGCGTAGACGCAAGGCGCACTCCAACGATGCAAGATCGTAGTCGTTAATCGCACCCTCCCCTTCGGGGCACAAAAAACTTGTGCCCATTTCATTCAAGATTAGGCGCTCCTCGAGTTTAACGAGGTATTGTACCGGAACGATGACGCGCAAAGATGAATACCCCCGTGTTTACTGAATATTTGCCGCTTGCTCACGCATAGATTCAATCTGCGTACGCATATCAATGGTGTAGCGAGTGAGCAAAGTGTCGCGACTCTTAGACGCCACCGTCGTCACTTCACGGTTGAGCTCCTGAAGGTAAAAATCGATCTTCTTACCCACACAGGTCACGGGACCTTCAGTACTTAAGACCAAAATGCGCAGCGCCGAAATATGCGCGCCAATCCGCGTAAACTCCTCGGTCACATCGATTTTATCGGCGAGCATGGCAACCTCAAGCGCGAGTTGGCGCTCATCCAGCGGCATCTTAAGCTCTGCACAAACCATCGAAATCCGCTCCTCCAAACGCTGCCGATACTCCGTTATCCGCTCGGGCACCCGCGAAATCGCCGCCTCCTTAGCACTATTGAGCTCATCAATCGCATTAATCAGGTAGTTTCGCAGGCTCTTACCCTCGCGCCGACGCGCCTCATTACAACGCTCAAGCGCAATTTGCGTCGTCTCAAGCACGCAACTCATCAGCGCCTCAGAATTCTTTGGTAACTCCGGACGCTCCGTCCACAAATCCGTCATCCCCAAAACGAATTCCCGACACTTATTAATGTTCCACGCACCCTTAAAAATCTCGTTAACAATAGCGACTCGCTCCTCAAAAAGTGTCTCATTAAAATGCTTATCGCTAAAATTTAAATTCCTATGCTTAATATTAACACAAATCTCAATCCGCCCGCGCCCCATGTGCTGCTTCACCAACTTTTGGAAAAGACTATCTAACGAGCCCGATAACGATTGCATGCTCACACGCAAATCCAAACTGCGGTGATTCAGCGTCTTGACTTCCACGTCAACACCCCAAATTCCAAGCTCTCCTTGAGCTAGCCCAAAACCTGTCATACTATACGTCATCATACACTCCAAAATTCCCGTTCCCCCGCCCACTTTCATATACCATCAATAAGGCTTTTGGACACGCTTTAAAAGAGATATTTATGCCTTTATACCAAAAATGAGAGTGAAAATTATGTAACTATATGGTTTCACATCTTGATGGGAGTTTAACATAACAAAGTAGAGCATTTTGTGGGGAGGCTAGCGCCCCCCCTACGCGCAAGCTTCCCTTAAAATAAGTCAGTTCGCGCATAAGTTTGTGCGCCGTTTTGCCTAATCGGCAAACCAGCGCACAAACTGCGCTCACTGCCTTCTTTTGCGGGTGATCTTGCGCTACCCCCCCAAGTGTTCACAAAAAAC
>JBBAEA010000132.1:0-9662 GCA_041656175.1 Bradymonadales bacterium
AGTGGACTCATTGTATCAGAGACTGGGCAACGATAAGAGGACAACTGGATATTTTGCACCCTGGATGGGATGGCGTTAGGAATGAGTAGGTAAACGTGAGTTTACACAAAGAACTTGACACTCCCTTATTCCACCAATTCCGGCAAATATATCAATCGATTTATACATTTTAATCCATCCTTCTTCGTACTTAGAAAAAACACAGTCATTTTTTCTTAGGATTGTTTTGAACCATGCAAAAACAGTGAATAAATAAATAACTAAAGTGAAGCAAAAAACAGACGATTTATAAAATTAAAAATCAATAAAATCAATACATTACACACAAAATGGGTTTCATAGACGATAGCCCTTGGACGGGGTTTAGGGCACTAGCCCCAATAGAGCAGAGCTTACCTAGCGCAGCTGCAAGAGCCAAGTTTTTAAATAACGCGCTTCTGCAAAACTTGCGGGATGATCGAAGGGAAGCGCCGTGTAGTCTTGGGCACTGCGAATACGATCTCCAAGGCTCTCTTTAATGATTTGTTCAAATAATTCGGCGCCGATATGTGCTGAGCAAGAGCAACACAAAATCTGCCCCCCGGGGCGCAAGCAATCTGCGGCGCCAGTAAAGAGACGCTTATACGCTTGTTTTGCTTGCTCCACCTGCGATTTTGCCGAGGCAAAGGATGGTGGGTCCGCAATCACGAGGTCAAAACGGCGTTTTCCGCGCTGTTTTCGCAACCAACTAAATACGTCGCTATGCTGCAATACCCTGCGAAAACGCTGTGAAGCAAGTTGAGTCGCGTTCATTTCATAATGTTTCTCAATAAGCGCTAACGCGCGCTTATCCGCATCAACGCTCCAAATTTCGCTCGCCCCGCCCATGGCAGCGTTAAGGCTAAAGCCGCCCGAAAACGCGCACAAGTCAAGAACTTTACAATCATTGGTCAAAGTTCGAATCAAATTGCGATTATCTCGCTGATCGAGAAAAAAACCCGTCTTTTGTCCTTTAAAGACTTGGGCCGAGAAGCGTAGACCGTTTTCTGAAAATACTACGTAGCCGCTACCAGCTTCTCCGCGCAACAATTGCCCTTCCGTGTAGCCAGCGGCTTCGAAGCTATCTCGGGATGCTCGACTAAAGCGCAAGATCAAGCTTTGCGGTGCGAAATGAGATAAAATAATCTCAATCATATCATTTATATAGGGAAGCCAGAGCGCTGAATAAAGCTTTAATACCCATGTCCCTGCGTAACTGTCGATGATAACGGCTGGTAGTCCCTCAGATTCACCGTTAATGACTCTAAATGCGTTATTTTCAGCGTTGATAATACCATAAGCTTCCCTTCTCTTTAGCGCTTGATGCAGGCATCGCGTGATATAGTCTCGTCCAAACTCGAGGTCTAAGGAGAGGAGGCGCACTGCGATCGGCGAGTATGCGTCATATAGCCCAAAGCCTACGCGGCGATTTGCTTTGTTGTATATCGCTACGCCGCAGCCATTGACGAAATGGGATCCAAAATCAGCGTCTTTGCGAAAAATCCACGGAAATCCGCGCCGTATTTTATACTCTAAGCGCTCGTTAACACGTACTTTCTTTATCATAGATGTATGCCGCCATATATTTAAGTCTTAGAGCGGTTCAATGAGTAGTAGCTGATTGCCAACAAGTATGTGTGTTGGCTTGCGTATTCGGTATTTCTCGCTCAAGCGGATGAAGGTACCATTAGAGCTACCAACGTCTTCAATATAGGCATCTCCATTTTCGTATTGTAGAATAAGGTGTTGCCCCGAGACGAAACCATCTTGTTCAAAAATGATGTCTCCCCGTGTTCTTCCTATCTCAATACTATCTTTTGCAAGGCGGTAGACATCTCCTTCAACATAAGCGCCCAAGATCATGCGTAAGTAGCCCCAGCCACTAGATTCTTTAGAACCAACGAGTTTTGTCCCCTCTGCGTCTGCGGCCTTAACAATGACTTGTTCGGAATTCCCTTCTATATATTGTATGAGCTCCTCTCCGATACGAAAAATCATCCCATCGCGTAGGGGGAGGCGACGCGAGACTATGCGCAAAAACACGCCGTTTAGGCTTCCTCGCGGGTCGATTTCGGCGGCATCACCTTTGCATTGCAAGACAAAATGTTGAGGTGACACGTAGGGATCCGATTGTAGGGCCGCGGAGCTGTTGCGCCCAATGACGTTGTCGCCTTCCACAAGTGCGATAGATGCGCCTTCGCTGCCATCTTCATTGATGTGCACTAAGCGAAAGATCGCAGAGCTCGGAGTTACAGGTACAGCTCCACCGACAAAGCTAACTCTATCGATTCTGAAACTAGCGCTATTTCTGATATTATCGCGCGTCTGATCTACGAACTGTACAAAGCGCTTGCCGCATTGTCCGCAAAACTTGTGACCTTCATCAACTTCAAAACCACATTCACTGCAAATGCGATCGTTTTTCGCCGTCATTACTTCGCTCTTAAAGCTGCGATCCTCCTTCCACGCACTCAGAAGTTCTTCATCTATTTCGCCGACCTCGAAGTCGTTCTCTGTCGTATCGCTTTGCGCATTCTTTGCCCGAGGTTCTGGAACCTTGTCGTGCTCGTCTATGCTGCTAAGAGCTTGCGCTTCTGCATTTTGCACATCCTCGTACATTTCCTCAGCTAACGGCTCAAGGGAAACTTCGATAATGGGCATATCTGTAGCGTCCTCATCAGCTTTGGTCTGCATGGGAGCGCCACAACCTAAGCAAAACCTGTACTGTTCCTCGACTTCCCGACCACACTGCTTGCACGCTATCACTTTGAGCCTCCTTTTAGTACGTAGCAACCAAGCCTAGGGATTGCTGCCTCAATGCGCTAGTTTCAAGGTTTTAGCTTAAATTGTCAATTACTAGCTCTAGCTGCAGTTTGCTCGCAAGCGAATTTTTCGCTTTCAGCTTTTGTGAGAGGCTAGGGCGCGGAGTTTTTTAAAATATCGGGCAATCCGCGTGTGGCGAAATGCTCTTTGCCGTAGCGACCTGCATGGGCACCCAGTCCGTAAGCCAATAACTGCTTTGAGGGGGGTAGCGCAAGATCGCCTGAAAAAGTCGCCTAATACCGCACGACGTGCGAAGGTTGAGCGTATAGCGAAAACTTTGCACGTCGTAATGCGGTATTTAGCGAATTTTGAAGGAAGCTTGCGCGTAGGGGGGATTTCCCCCCCAAAAAACGATTAAATCACATACTTTTGGGAATGAAACGAAAGAAAATTAGAATTTGGTAAGTTTTAGCTAGACATGTAGGTAAAGCTATGCAAGATAAAGCGGGGCGTTTTGAAATTGATTCGAGCGCTCGCCGAGTGAATTGAATTTTATTCGTGTAGGTGTTGGTAGCATACGCAAGAAACTTTTGATATCGGTAGTATTTACGCAGGTTTTTCAATCAGAACAAAAGGCTCAGAAATAAAAAAACCGAAATTAATGCAAAAAACTATCGACATTCTGAATTTATTCCATTAATCTGATCTGATAAAGAGGAGAAAGGGGGTTCTTCTCTTTGAGGAAATAAGTAGAGTAAGCATTTTTGATGCGATATTTTTTTGACAGCCGTTGGCTCATAAAGGAAAGGAACAGGCTATGAGAAGGAAATGGAGGGTGAGCGCGTTATGGAGCGCGCTGATGGCAATCGCGCTGCTATGGGGCTGCGCGCAAGATGTTGGAGATATAGACCGAACGCAGCCGAACAGATTGCGCAAATCGGATTTGGAAGGAACTTGGTGGATAGGGCAAAAGATAACGGATGTGCCCTCGACATCTAGTGGATATGGCGGCTTTGAGGGTCTCCAAATGGATTTGGACAAGGTAATTTTGGTGGCCGAGGAGAAGTACTTGGTTGCTTATCGCTCCTACCCGCATCTACCTGGTTCGGACAACACGGGCTTGGAGCTGCAAGGCCCCAACAGTTATGAGACTTTGTATGGTGACAACTATCGCGGCTCGATATTGGCGATGTTCCCGATTGAGAGTCACTTTGATGTACAAAGAAGTTACGATGCCCAAACAGGCGAGCAATCCAATGTGATTGAGGAGAATAGTAGTGATCGTCCGTGGCATGAGCGTGAGTATGTGCGTGTTGATTGGTCGGGCAATCCTCTGATCAATTTTGAGATGTTGATTTACGGTATTTCTTTGCGTTTGGGAACGCATCAAACGCCCGAGGTTGACGCAACGACGTCGCCGTATTTC
Organism: Bradymonadales bacterium; assembly: GCA_041656175.1. Taxonomy (GTDB): domain Bacteria; phylum Myxococcota_A; class Bradymonadia; order UBA4248; family UBA4248; genus JBBAEA01. Next base: position 4,208 of record JBBAEA010000132.1, read on the forward strand.
GAGTACAACAGTGAGGGCGAGCTGCAGTATTTTGATGCTCCTGGTTTGTATGTTGCGGAGCCATCGATTTGGAGCTGTATTGGCGGACAAATGATGCAGCTTTGGTACGGCGAGTGTGGTGCTACGCAAGTTCGCGTGGTGACTTCGTTTATGAAAGACGATGGGAATCGCAACTACGAGCCGCTGCAGTATAGCGACCAGATGATGAACCGTTTTGGCTATTTCCGTTCGGAGCATTATACTTATGACGCTCGTGGTGGAATTTACAACTCAGGTCGAATTTTGTTAGCCAATCGTCATAACATTTGGAAGTCTGCTTACAAAACTAACGATGAAACTGGCAAAAAGGAGCTCATTCCTATCGAAAATCGCGAAGTCAGGACTGCTCCCTATTATATTCGCAATATGCCTAGCGATCCGCTTATTCAAGCGGCTGCGATTAAATCCGTCAACGAGTGGAACCGTGCGTTTAAATTGGCGTACAAAAACACCATAGCATCGATCTCGAATGTCGCAGAGAATGCGAATGCGGACTTTTTCGTTCCTTGCCATATTCCTGTAAAGGAAGGGGACCATGAGGTTTGTGGCCCTGTTGGTTATTCTCCTCGTGAAGGCGATTTACGCAAGAACGTCCTCTGGATCGTAGATCAGCGCATGGACGCAGGTCTTTTGGGCTATGGTCCTCCTGCCAACGATCCGCTAACCGGCGAGACCTTGTCAGCGAACGCTCACGTCTACCTCTCGGCAATGGGTGAGGTAGCGGGTAGCTTGCTTGAGCAAATCAAGTTTTACAACAACGATCTTGATATCACGGGTGTTCAGAATAACGAGTATTTGATCCGCCGAGCTGAGAGAGCGAAAGAGAGCCTTATTGATGCGCGAAAGATCGCTGATGCAGCACACCGTACAAAGTTAGGCGAGCGAAGTGATACACAAAGGCGCCAAATGGAAAAACGAGAGCAAAAGCTAACTCAATTGACCAAATTTGATGCCAGTGCCTTTGACACGCGTTTGGCCAAAATCAGCAAAGCAGGTCTTTTGGATAACTCCGACAACAACGTTATTTATAAACACGTTGCTAAGCTGGCTGGCATGAGCGTAGACGCTCTTCCCGTTGATATTATCGACGAGTACTCGCCTGCGAAGAACTTCAGCTACAAGAAGCGTCAATATGAGCGCGCCATCAAGCAAAAGCTAACCGCTGAGCGAGTGATGTGCTTCAAGGAGATGATGGATGATGTTCGCTTGGCGGGTTATGCGCAGAAGTACAAAGGGCGCGTGGACTACGATACGATGTGGCGAGAGATGCGCGCAGACGTGTTCTACTCTACCTCCATTCATGAGATGGGACACAGCTTTGGTCTACGCCATAACTTCTCAGGCTCTTATGACTCGTTGAACTATTTCGACAAGTTCTGGGAGCTACGTAAAGATCCCACATTTACGAAAAAAGAGAAAACCTTGGGTGATCTCTATGAGTTCTATGCTTTCACAGATAAGCAATTAGAAGAAAATATGTTAGGCAACATGTACTCTTCGATCATGGACTATCAAGGTTACACGGTTGAAAACCAAGGCTTAGGTAAATATGACGAAGCCGCAATTGCCTTCGCATATTCCGCAGGTTCATCGGTGGTAAAGCTGAGCGCAACTGATTGTCAGAAACAAGGTGGCAAAGTTAACTCCGCGGGTCAATGCTTGATGCACCGAGATGGTTTTGTGCAAGTCTTTGACAAAACGCTCGATCAACTGGGTAAGGCTGGTCAAATTTTGAACTCGCCAGATACCACGCAGTCTTCAACGCATGACGACCCCATTTCGGCAGGTCAGCCCTACTTAGAATTGATCCACTACTCGACGTTCATGAACTCTTTCCCCGCGTTTGAGGATGCTTTCAATCGTCACTGGATGCGTTTGGATGACTACTTAGCGGAGAAAAATGGTCCCAATAAGGCACAACGACATGTTCGCGTTCCCTACCTTTTTGGTACCGATGACATCGCCGAAAAACTAGCGAGCTGTAAACGTTTTGACCACGGAGCAGACTTGTTCCAACAAGTTAAGAACACGATCACGAACTACAGGGAATACTACCCCTTCACCGAGTTTGCGCGAGGTCGTGCTTACTGGTCTGGCTACTACGATTCAGTTGGTCGGCATGCTCGAAACTTCTTCACGCTCTCTGACCTATTCCAGAACTGGTACATCGGGGATCACCGATTCGCTGAAAAGTTCGAGGATGAGTTCATTGGCGATCTGCAATACGCCAGCGTATACACGATCTTCAACTTCTTCGCAGAGGTTTTGGCTACGCCCGAGTACGGTTTGTACTGCAAAAAGACTCGCTCTGGCACTATTAGTGGTCAGCCGCTGAGCATCGATAGCGCTAAAACACCAAACGAAACATCTGAGTTCTATCGTGATGCCTATTGTGATGGCGCCGACGTCGAAGATGGCATTGATTACTTCTACGTTCGCCAAGGCGAGGGTCGCAGCCGATATGTCCACTATGATCGCGCTGGTGGTTATGCCTACGAGATGTTTGAGCAAGAGAACGGTCACGTCTACACAACGTGGTACGCCATACTTGCGCTCTTTGATAACGAAGCTGACGTCATTGCACCAGGTGGTGACATCGGTACTTACACCTTCGGTCTCTACGACTTCTTTGATGAGCAAATCGCTCAACTCAGCAATGCGGTCTTAGCCGAGAATTACAATTACCACTCCCCTGTCCTTGTAACTAAGGACAAGGCTGGTAACGACATCACGGAAGCATGGGGTGGATCAGTCTATAGTTCTGGTTACTTAGCTTATCCCAAGGCTCTAACTCTTGGCGCTGGCAACTTCACTATTGACCCAGAGACTGGTGACTATGCAAATGCTAGCTTCTCTACGATAGGCAAAGTGCCGGGTGAACCCTGTGTCAACGATTTTGAATGTGTGCAAGGTATACCTGGTAAAACTAGAGGCCTATGTGCGTCCCTCTACGAGGACATGAAGGTAGATCGATGCTTCTTACTCGTTGACAAAAACTCTGGTGTGCCCTGTCCTGAGAGCACCGCATCGGTTAGTGTTAGTGCTAACGTTTGTGTGCCAAGCTTGTATGTGGGTGATGATATGGAAGCGAAGTTTGACGAATATGCTCAACTTGAGTGCTCAGCCACCAACATCGTTGGTAAATGTAGTGAGGTCGGTCAAGCCTGCGTTAACGGAACTTGTGTCGATACTACCATACCGCGTATCGAAACATCAACGTCCATCAGTCAAATGCAGTACCTAACGCTCTTTGGCATATTGTTAACAAACACTAGCATGGAATCATCGTTCTTTGATCAGCTCAGGGTCTACAAAGTCGGCTCTGGCGAGGGCACAGCCCCAGGACCTGGCTACAAGATGATCACGGCCGCTAACCCCTTCACGGGCGAGGTCTATGCGGCAAACGTCATTGATCAGGAATTCTGCGCTAATAAAGAGAACGCGCACGTTGTCAACTGTAGAGAAGAAGGCAGATTCTTACATACCAATGGCGGTGGTTTGCTTATTCAGCGTTTGCAAAACGAGGTTGAAGCCTACCGAGCTGCGATGTTGGTCTTTGATGCAACCGAGGATGCGTATTACGAAAAAACTGCTAGCTACGATGATCTCATCAGAGATTACCGTAAGATGGCTATGGCCAAGTACAATGTCTTGGACGTTATCCGCACCATCAACTGGCTACGCGGCGTCAACAATGTCTTTGGAACCCTGTTCTAGGATGGAATAGTTAAAGACTATAGTTCACGGGCTCGCGCTTTTGCGCGGGCCTTTTTTGTAGTGCGCTTCTAAAACGTTGACTGTTTTCAAGGCTATTTTTTTGCTGGGGGAAGTTTCCCCCTACGTGTCAACCCCGCGCTGTGCGCGGGTTTTCCACTACCCCCTCCGCGGGGACACCCCGCGACGCCCCGTCCAGTTTTTGGCGAAACAGGACTTTGCGGCTGCCCTGCGTAATGCCACCCGCAACGATATCAAGGCCTAGCCTAAAAAGCTGCCGAGTTATTGAGCTTAACGCCCATAGCCAGTCTAAGTGGCAAGGGTTTTGATAGCTTTTTGTGTGTAGTTTATTTTTTAACAAATCTTCTCACAATCGACATAAAACGCTTGACTTGTGGTTTTTAAGCTGTTAAACTAGACATTAGGAAAATGTGCTTGTTCTACGTGATGACCCGTTTTATAGGCACAGAAGTTTTATAAGGAGAGAGTCGAATGAGTACGGCAAAAAGTTCTTCCTTAGCAACGTCAAAAGTTGACTTTGGAACCAAGAGGAATAATCCAAGGAAGGGCGCTATTCGTAAAGTCACCATTCATCACATGGCTGGTAACATGGGTGCAGTTAACTGCGCTAACTTCCACAAGAATGGAAACAGGGATGCTAGCGCTAACTACTACATTGGCTCAGATGGGGCGATTTGCGCGGGTGTACCAGAGAACCGTCGAGCTTGGACCTCTAGCAACGGCAACAATGACCACGCAGCGATCACTTTTGAGGTAGCTAACAACAGCGCTGCCCCTAACTGGACGGTGTCCAACAAAGCCTACGAGTCAACCATTAAACTAGCTAGTGACATCTGTTCACGCTACGGCATCAACCCGCACTTTGATGGTACGGCGTCTGCTTCACTGACCACCCACGACATGTTTGCTAGTACTAACTGTCCTGGCCCCTACCTTAAAGGAAAGCTAAGAAGCGGCCAGATCGCCAAGGACATTAAAAACGGTAAAGCCAGTGTTGGCAACGACCCAGCCCCGCAAACGCCTACCCCCATGAAGCCCGTAGCTGCGGGAACAAAGGCCACGGTAACTTGTGATTTGCTTAATGTACGCTCTGGCCCAGGAACGGGTCATTCCAAAATTGGTAGTTTGACCAAAGGAAAAGTCGTAGACGTCAAGGCTGAAGGCGGCGGCTGGCTCAACATTACTTACAACGGTAAAAGTGCATATATCTTCAAGCAATACACAAAGCTTGGTGGCTCTGCACCCAAAGCCCCCACAACTCCTAGCCCTAGCCCAGGTGCGGGTCAAAGCTACACCGTAAAAAGCGGCGATACCCTTGGAAGTATTGCAAGCAGATTCAAAGTGGCAGGTGGATACCAAGCGCTTGCTAAGTTTAACGGCATCTCAAATCCAAACCTCATCAGCGTAGGTCAAGTCATCAAGATTCCAGGCGGTGCATCGACTCCTGCGCCCGCGACTAGGACGGCCACCGTTACTTGCGACGTGCTTAATGTGCGCACTGGTCCAGGGACTAACCATTCTAAAATCGGTACCCTAAGGAAGGGTGCAAAGGTTAGTGTTAAGGGCGAAAGCAACGGTTGGCTAAATATTAGTTACAACGGCAAGAACGCCTTCGTCTCAAAGCAGTATACCTCGATTAGCAGCGGCAGCGCGCCGGAACCTAGCGCCGCGCCAAAGAAAA
>JBBAEA010000133.1:0-9430 GCA_041656175.1 Bradymonadales bacterium
ATTCTATCTTCTACCTGCTTATTTAATTAGCATTATCAAGTTATGATTCTCTACAAAATGTCTCATTTTGTTTAAAACTGTATCGGATTTGTAAAATTAAATTCACCATTTCTAGCCGCGCAAAGGTCTCCTTATTTTCTAGAACTGGGCTCAAAATGGGAAAGAAAAGCATCTTTTTTTCTTTGAAACTGGAAGTTGTTCAAACAGACCGTTTACTTGCAAGCCTAGCTTAATCCATTATAATCATAGTGAAAGCGAAAAGCTTTTGGCCACAAAACGCAAAGGTAAAATGAGCCAAGCACTGGCACTGACATCTTCCCATTTAGGACGCTATGTCCTTATTCAAAAAATCGCTGTCGGCGGCGTTGCCGACGTGTATCTTGCAAAAACCAAAACTTCAACACAACGAGATAAGTATTTAGTTCTTAAGTGTCTTCGTGCCGATGCGAAAGACGACGTAGATTTTTTGGAAACTATCATCAACGAGGCCGAGCTCTCTGTGCGCTTGCGCCACCCCAATATTGTTGAAGTCTTTGATCTTTGCGAGGTCGATTCCAGGCAATTCTTGGCCATGGAATACCTCGACGCAAACGACTTGGCGAGTGTGTTTAACTACCATATCCGGCAAGACAGCTATTTGGACACGGGTTTAGCGCTTTTTGTCATCAACGAGATCGCCAAAGGTCTGCACCACGCTCACGAACTGAAGGATAAAGAAGGAAAGCCCATAGACTTGGTACATCGCGACATCAGTTCGCAGAATATTCTACTAAGTTCTAGCGGCGAGATAAAAATATCAGACTTTGGCATAGCAAAGACAAATTATATGCGGGAGCGCACTCCTTCCGGCGTCATTAAGGGAAAATTTCACTATATGAGCCCAGAGCAAGCTTGGGGCGATAAAGTTGATAGGCGAAGCGACATATTCAGTCTCGGCATTATTATGTATGAAGCCATCGTCGGTCGCGAGGCGTATCCCTACAACGACATTGCTACGCTTATTGAGAAGGCTCGCATTGCTCTTATCCCGCAACCGCGCCAAGTGCGCCCCGAAATTCCTGCCGATCTTGAGGCAATCATCCTCAAAGCACTCGACATCGACAAAAAGGAACGCTACCAAACGGCCGCGGAATTTGCGGATGCCGTCGAATCATACCGCCTACAGCATTACCCCAGAGCCAACCGCAAAGCCTGGATTGCACATCTCGATCAGATCCAAGAGCGCGGCGCAAAGCTACCACTTCTACACGCCAGCGACTACCTCCGCGACATACACAGCATATTGCCCCAACAAAACCATAGCAGCCTCGCCCAAAGCGACGACGATTTTGACATCACCGAACGCTACGCCATAGCCGACGTTGAACGCGCCAAAAATGAAAAACATATCGCGTCCTATGGCTCGCCAAGCACCGAAAAACAGCCTTCGCTCTTGCCCTATATCACTGTTGCCGTAGTGCTGCTAATCACTATTATTGCGATTTTTGTTTATTTTATTTTGTAGTAAAACCGCTTTTTTGCTGGGGTAAAATGCCCCCCACAAACGGGCTAGTTTTAAAGACATCGCTAGCCTTAAGCCAAAGTCGGTCAAGAGCTAGCTAGCCTTTTGCGTCTTTCTTAAAACGCGTTTCCGATACTAAACTCAAAGACGTACTTTTCCTCGGACTTCATCGGTTTTAGCGGGAAGCCCCACTCAAAACGTAGCAAGCCCATAGGGCTCATCCAGCGGAGGCCAAAACCCATCGCAGAACGCAGCGTTGAAGGACGCTCCTTTTCATTGGCGAACCAGTCAATCTTAAGCGACAAATTTTGATCTTCGTTAAAGGCGTTACCCATATCGAAGAAAGCAACAGCGCTAATGCCCATCGAAGCTAAAATAGGCACTTCAAGCTCGGCGTTAAACACGAGTTGTTTGTCGCCTCCAATGGTGAGTTTCGTTAGCGACGAAGCGGGATCAGATAAGTTTGCGGTATAAGATCTTGTTGGCCCTAGAGAACCGCGCTCAAAACCGCGTACCGAGTTGGGGCCACCAACAAAGAAACGCTCAAAGACGGGAATTTCCTTACTAGGCCCGTTCCAGTTCGCGATCAGGCCCAGCTCTAGGTTAAACTTCAGCACGACGTGCCAAAACACGTTAAAGTACGCGCGCCCACGACCTACGAGGCGAACATACTCGGTTTGACTACCGATATACTCATCGGCGACATCAGCGCTGGCTTGCAGCATAAAACCACTCGTTGGCAACAAGCGATTGTTGCGCTTATCCCAGGTTAGCGTGGCGTTAACAGAACTCGTTAAGCCCCCACGCATGAGATCCCCAATCTTTCTTTGCTGCGAACCGAAATGATTCGTTGAAACCTTAACGTTTTCAATGGTGTAGGTAAGATCAAGGGTAAGATCACGAGTAAAGGGGTAACCAAAACCGAGGTTTCCACCATAACTAGAGCGCGTAAAGTCCGTGTATTCATACTCGTAGTTAAAGATAGAAGCTCTAAAGCGCCACAAGGAGTCTATAAAATACGGATCAAAGAACTGAATATTAAATAATTGGCGCAAACTCGAAATCGTACCTTGAGCCGATAAGAACTGACCTCGACCTAAAAAGTTGTCGTAGCTGATCTGTAGCGTACCGATGAATTTTTCCGATGAACTAAAGCCAGCCCCGATCTGGAAGGAACCCGTGGAGCGCTCTGTGACCTCGACAAGGATGTTGATGTAATTCGGATCCTCCGCTGCTTGTGTCGTTACCGATGCTTTCTCGAAATAACCCGTACGCAATATCGAGCTCTCGCTGTTTCGCACGAGTCTTCCGCGGTAATACTCGCCTTCGTTAACGAGAACTTCACGCCGTATAACCTTGTCGGCGGTTTTAACGTTGCCCGTAATACGGATTTTTCCGATCTTAACACGTTGTCCCTTGCTGATACTGTAGTTGATCGACATCGTATTGGGCTCGCTGCCCTCAAGGCGAAGTGGCTCAACATTGGCGTAAGCATAACCTCTATCACCGTAGTAATCCTGTATCGCTTGAACGTCATCAAAGAGCTGAGAGAGTTTGTAACTTTGACCCGATTTTACGCTAAGAAGCGCTTCAAGCTCTTCCTTATCTCCAATAAAATCACCCGTCACCTCAACATCATCGATAGTGACATACTCTCCTTCTTCGACAGTGAGCGAAATATAGATACTGCGTCTATCTGGTGAAAGCCGCACGTGGGAATCCGTGACTTTAGCAAGCGGATACCCGTTCTCGGCATACCAACCAGCAACGCGCTGTAAGTCCTTCTTATACTCGTCCTCTGAATACTCCCCCGCCTTCGTTAATAAGCCTTTTAGCGATTCTTCGCGTGTAAAGATGTGCTCCTTTATCGATTTGTCGCTCAGCGCCTTGTTACCGTTAATCGTAATGCGCTTAACCTTTACCTTATCGTATTCCTTAACATCGAAAATAACGTCGACATTATTATCTTGCAGCGTTTCGACTCGGCTACGTACTTCGGCCAAAAAATAGCCTTCCTTCGCATAATGCGCGCGCAGCTTCTCGAGGTTGCGATTTACCGCTTCTTCATCAAGCGGGCTTGCAGCGCGAATATCGAGTAATTCCATGAGATCGTCTTTTTTAATCTCTCGGTTTCCCTCGATGCGAATTTCCGCGATAGCCGGTTTCTCGATGAAGTAGTAGGTTAAAATGCTTCTACCGCCCTCGTTATCAAGGTCGACTTGGATGTCGTCGTAGAGCTTCATCTTGTACAAGCGCTTGATGTCGGCACTCACTATATCTAAATCAAGGCGCTTACCTCGCTGTTGCTTGATGTAGTACAATAAGTCCTCGTCGGAATTTCGCTTATTACCACGTAGCCGAATCTCATCAACGACTACAGTGTCGAGATCTGGATAGAGAACAACTTGCGCAGAAGCTAAACTTGACGTTAAAAACACCAAAAGCACTGCTAAAAGCAGCTGCACTACGAACAATTTCATAGCTCTAGATCGATGTGCTGTGCTTGACGCTATCATGAACTTTGGCCCTCTTCTGCTACAGCTTCCTGCTCATGCTCCACTTCACTCAAGAGACCATCTTTCATCATTAGCCGTCGCGACATGCGGCGTGCAAGCGTATCGTCGTGCGTAACCACTACGACGGTTAAATTAAAACTCTGATTAATCTCATCAAAAATTCGATGAATGCCTTCACCCGTCGTTTTATCGAGGTTCCCTGTGGGCTCATCGGCTAATAATAAACTTGGCTGCATCACCAGAGCACGAGCTAGAGCCACGCGCTGCTGCTCACCACCAGAGAGCTCTCCAGGTTTATGCGTACCCCGATCGCTAAGCCCAACGCGTTCTAGCAATTCCAGCGCACGCTTACGCGCTTTGCCACGTGTCTCGCGGTGAATAAGCAACGGCATCATCACGTTTTCTAGCGCCGTAAATTCATTGAGCAAATGGTGGAACTGAAACATTAAACCGATATGTTCATTGCGAAAACGCGCCAACGCCGATGGGCTATATCTAAATATATCCGTATCACCGAATAAAATACGCCCAGATGTTGGACTATCTAGCGCCCCCAAAAGGTGCATAAAAGTACTCTTGCCAGCTCCAGAGCGACCTCGAATACTCACCATCGCCCCGGGTTCAAGCATTAAGTCTATCCCTTTTAGTACAGGTAAAACCTTGCCCTCATGCAAGAACTCCTTACACAATCCTTCTACCTGAATTTTCAAATCTCGCTGACGCTCACTCATCCATTTTACTCACTTCAACATAATGGGCTGCTACTACACTGCAAAGCTAGCCAGCCGTCAATTTCTCTACATGATATGCTACGATAACGCAAACTTGAATGAGGATGCAGGGTGGGAGATAGCTGAAATAAAGAGCAATGACCAAGCGCTCGCCACCCTAAAGTGCAGCGCAGTTGGCAAAGAAGGCGCGCAAAAAATTTTCAAGAAAAACTAGTCGTGGCGAAGACCGTCGACAGGTTTAAGTTTAACCGCCATTCTCGATGGCAGCACTGTAGCCAAAAGGCTTATGCCCATAGCCGATAAACAAACCAAAACCACATCGAGTACTTTTACATCGACAGGTATCTGCGCTAAATAATAGACCTCGCCTGGCAACTTTAGCCCTAAACTCGCAATCGCAGCGCAGAGCAGCAAACCCAGTACGCACCCAATAACCGTACCCAAACCACCAATAATAGCGCCTTGTACTACGAATATGCGCACGATGCTCTCGTTTCTTGCGCCCATTGCCTTGAAAATCGCTATTTCGCGCCCCTTCTCGATAACCATCATAATAAGGAGACAGAGAATATTAAACGACGCAACCAAGACAATAGAAGTTAAAATAATAAACATCGCCGTTTTTTCGAGCATTAATGCGCTAAAGAGGCTACCGTTGAGTGTTTTCCAATCATCGACTTGTACATTATCGTAGTCTCGCAGTTCGTGGCGAATTTTGTCGCGTATAATTTCGCTATCCTCAAAACGCCTAACTTTGACATCGATACCAGTCACGCGATCCCCAATATTGATCAGCATTTGTGCATCTTTTAGCGAAATATAGGCCATCTTCGTGTCGTACTCGAACATACCGCTGTAATAGGAACCCACAACCTTGAAGGGGCGACTTTTAGGTAGCCCCCCCGAGGGGCCAACATCGCCTGTAGGGCTCATAACGTTAACAATACCGCCCAAAAACAGGTTAAGATTTTGCTTAAGTTCTCGCCCCGCAATGATACCACCAACCTTACGATAACCCGCGTCATCGTCACTAAGCCCAGGCATTTCACGCATGCTTCTGCCAAGCCGACGCGGTGGCGCAATTTCGGCTTCCGCCAAGCGATCGTAGCCATCGACTTCATCACTCATAGACCCTAAAACCGCGTCATCACCATCATCGTCATGCCAGGTATCTACCCCAATATCGATACCATCTATAATGATGCGCTCTTCTTGATCCGCACCGCGACGCGGTGCCGCCACAAGTACGCCGTCAAAGTCGTCATCCTCCAAAGCTCCGTCGTCTTGCTCGTCTTCTGCAATTTCGCCAGTACTTTCCTCGGTTTTTACTTCCAAATCCGGCTCCGCGCCAAGCTCCCCACCCACGCTCGAAACCCAAGAACCGTGGTCGCTACCAACGAAAGCAAGCGCTGCTTTGGCACCCGCCTTTTCTAGGCGCATACGCTTTTCGGGGCTTAGTTCACCGTCTTCGTTATCACTTTGTAAAACGAGGCTCCCCGATTTTACGCTAGTTCCCGATAAGCTAAGTGTTGGCAGAGAATCGGGATCCTCCAAGTAATTCAGCGCCCCCTCTTTCATGTTTTTGGCCAAATCGCTCACATCGTTGATGCTCTCAACATTGATACCGCGTAAAATAATGCCCTGCAAATTTGTCGGTGAGTTGAGCATGACTTCGGCTTCAACATAAGGGCTTGCGCCCAAAACACCTTTTATACTGCGCACTTTCTCGGCAATTTCCGAATAATCTTCGAGATACGCATCTTTTGCAGAAATAACGACGTGCGCTTTGGTGCCAATAATTTTTTCACGAAAATCGTTCTCAAAACCACCCATGACGCTAAGCACAACAATGAGTGCCATAACGCCAACGGCAACGCCACCAACGGAAATAAGCGTAATAACGCTCAGCATGTTTCGGTCGCGCTTTGCCATTAGGTAGCGAAGACCGACAAAATCCTCAAATCTCATGGAAGTCCGATCTTTGTCGAAAAACAAATAAAGAGGGGGTAGCGCAAGATCACCCAAAAAAGTAGCCACTCGCCGCACGCCGTACGGTGAATGAGCGTTTAGCGAATACACCGTTCGGCGTAATGCGGCGTTTGGCTAATTTTGCGGGAAGCTTGCGCGAGGGGGAAACTTCCCCCACCAAAGTTAAAACTAGCTTAGTGCTCTGGTTTTAACAAAGGAAAAAGTATGACGTCGCGGATAGATTCGCAAGCCGTTAGGAGCATGACTAGGCGGTCGATGCCTAGGCCGCAGCCTGCGCAAGGGGGCATGCCATATTCCAAGGCGCGGATATAGTCGGCGTCCATGGGGTGCGCCTCCTCGTCGCCGGCGGCTTTTGCCTCGATTTGGTCGAGAAAGCGTTGGCGCTGATCGAGTGGGTCGTTGAGTTCGGAGAAAGCATTGCCGATTTCGATGCCGCCGATAAAGACCTCGAAGCGGTCCACAAATTCGGGGGCGGCGTCGTTGCGTCGGGCGAGCGGGGAGACGGATGCGGGGTATTCGCAGACGAATGTGGGTTGAATGAGGGAGGCTTCGCAGCGTTGCTCGAATATGGCCATGAGCAAGTGTCCGTCGCTTTGGGCGGCAATTTGTGCGGGCAAGGGCGGCTCGGGAAGTTCGCGGGCGGCGCGCTCTAGCACTTCGCGATCGGCTAAGGCGGACTCGGGCAAATCGAGCGCTTGGGCGACGGCTTCGCGAATTCGTAGGCGTCGCCATGGGCCAGCAAGATCAATGTCGTAACCGCTCCAGTGAATTTTATGCGTTCCAATAGAGGATTCTGCCACATTTTGTACGATTTTTTCGACATATTGCATCATACTTTCGTGTGTTTCGTATGCCATGTAGAATTCCATCATCGTAAATTCTGGATTATGGCGCCGACTTATGCCCTCATTGCGGAAGTTGCGATTGAGCTCAAAAACGCGTTCAAAACCACCAACAATTAAGCGTTTGAGATAGAGTTCGGGCGCAATACGCAAGTACAACTCCATATTATGCGCATTGTGATGCGTCTTAAACGGACGCGCCGCGGCGCCACCCGCGAGGCTGTGCATCATCGGTGTTTCGACTTCGAGGAAGTTTAGGGCGAGCATTTGCTTGCGAAGCTCACTGATAATGCGCGAGCGCAGCGCGAAAACGTTGCGAACCTCATCGTTCATAATGAAATCTACGTATCGCTGACGCAGACGACTCTCGGTATCCGTGAGTCCGTGCCACTTCTCGGGGAGCGGACGTAGGCTTTTGCTTAAAAGCTCAAAGTGTTGGGCTCTAACGCTTAGCTCGTTTGTTTTAGTATAAAAAAGTGGACCATAAACCCCGATAATATCGCCAATATCAAGGCGCTTAAAAAGCTCAAAGGCTTCATCGCCAAGAACAGATTTGCTGATATGGATTTGGATTTTTGCTGTGCTATCTTTAATGACAGCAAACGCCCCTTTTCCAAAAAGCCGAACCGCCATGATGCGACCCGCCAAATGCGCAATTTCGCCCTTGGCTCCAAGCGCTTCAAGCTCTTCGTTCGTGCTATTTTTGTAGCGTTCGTGCAGATCGCTCGCGCGATTTCGCGGACGAAAGCCCGAGGCAAAAACTTCGATCCCTTCCTCGCTAAGGGCCTTCATTTTGTCGATTCGACCACGCATAACCGCATTTTGTGCAGCTATGTAGTCGGCATTTGACATATTGTTCTGTGGCTCCAATTGCACAGCAGTTTCTGGCTTTTGCTCACTCATTGCTTCTAACCTTTATTTTCGAGGGTCTTTAGCACCCGCCGAACTGAGTAAATCCGAGGGGTCTTCTCCCCCCTCCGAGCTGAGTAAATAAGATTTAATAATTTGCTCAAGCTCGCCGTCTAAGACAGCAGAGGTGTTTGACGTTTCGTATTGGCTGCGATGATCCTTGACCATCTGGTAGGGATGTAACACGTAGCTGATAATTTGGCTTCCAAAATCGATGGCTCTTTTGTTGGCGTTAACGGCGTCCATGGCTTTTTCTTGGCTTTGTTTTTCGAGATCGTAGAGCCGCGCCCGTAAAACACGCATGGCGGTGTCGCGGTTTTTGTGCTGAGAGCGCTCGTTTTGGCACGCGACAACAATTCCCGTTGGCAAGTGTGTTATGCGCACGGCCGATTCGGTTTTATTGACGTGTTGTCCGCCTGCACCGCTTGAACGATAAACATCAATGCGCAAATCCGCATCTTTTATGTCGATTTCGATCGAGTCGTCCAGCACTGGGAATACAAAAACGCTCGCAAAGGACGTGTGTCTTCGCGCGTTGGAGTCAAAAGGCGATATGCGAACTAAACGGTGCACGCCGCTTAAAGCCTTCATCATGCCAAACGCGTAGTCACCATCGACCTGCAAAGTCACGCCCTTTACGCCCGCCTCCTCGCCGTCCTGATAATCCAAAATTTGCGAAACATAGGCTTTCCGTTCAGCGTAGCGCAAAAGCATGCGCAGCAGCATCTCCGCCCAATCCTGGCTCTCCGTTCCACCTGCACCCGCCGTAATCGAAATGAGCGCGCCCCCCTTGTCGTTTTCGCCCCCCAACATCCGCATCATCTCAAGCCGCGAAATCTCAGCCTCCGCCGCATCCAACTCATGGTCCGCGTCCAGCAACAACGCCGCCTCCCCCTCCGAACGCGCCAATTCCGCCAAAACCTCCGCGTCATCCAGCGCCGT
>JBBAEA010000134.1:0-9262 GCA_041656175.1 Bradymonadales bacterium
GATTTTATTGATTTATTGAACTAGCCAGCAAAAACAACATAATAGCTACCACCCCGAACTCAAGACACACGCATAAGTCACCACTCCACCCTCGCAAGGCATTCCAATAACACGCCCCCCAAAACCTCCCCGCGATCAGCGCTCAAAAACCACAACTCGCCTGCTAAGCCATTGATTTTCTTGACTTATTGAGTTTGCCGCCAATAACAACATAATAGTTACCACCCCGAATTCAAGACAAACGCATAAGTCGCCACTCCGCCTCGGCAAAGCATTCAAATCCCCCCCCCAAAAAAAACTCCCCACGATCAGCGCTCAAAACTCACAACTCGCCTGCTAAGCCATAGATTTTATTGACTTATCAAATTTACCACCAAAAACAACATAATAGTTACAACCCCGAACTCAAGACAAACGCATAAGTCACCACTCCACCCTCGCAAGGCATTCCAATCCCCTCCCCAAAAACCTCCCCGCGATCAGCGCTCAAAACTCACAACTCGCCTGCTAAGCGATTGATTTTGTTGATTTATTGAGATAGCCACCAAAAACAACATAATAGTTCCCACCCCGAACTCAAGACACACGCATAAGTCGCCACTCCGACTCGGCAAAGCATTCCAATAACACGCCCCCAACCCTCCCCGCGATCAGCGCTCAAAACTCACAACTCGCCTGCTAAGTCATTGATTTTATTGATTTATTGAACTAGCCAGCAAAAACAACATAATAGCTACCACCCCGAACTCAAGACACACGCATAAGTCACCACTCCACCCTCGCAAGGCATTCCAATCCCCTCCCCAAAAACCTCCCCACGAACAGCGCTCAAAACTCACAACTCGCCTGCTAAGTCATTGATTTTATTGATTTATTGAACTAGCCAGCAAAAACAACATAATAGTTCCCACCCCGAACTCAAGACACACGCATAAGTCGCCACTCCGACTCGGCAAAGCATTCCAATACCCCCCAACCCTCCCCACGATCAGCGCTCAAAGACCACAACTCGCCTGCTAAGTTATTGATTTTCTTGACTTATTGAGCTTGCCACCAAAAACAACATAATAGTTACAACCCCGAACTCAAGACAAACGCATAAGTCACCACTCCGTCTCGGCAAAGCATTCCAATACCCCCCAAAAAACCTCCCCGCGAACAGCGCTCAAAAACCACAACTCGCCTGCTAAGTTATTGATTTTATTGGCTTATTGAACTAGCCACCAAAAACAACATAATAGTTCACCCTGAACTCAAGACAAACGCATAAGTCACCATTCCGACTCAGCAAAGCATTCAAATAACACCCCCAAACCTCATCATTACGGAAATCTTTTACGCCCAAATCAACAACATAATTGTTGTACGAAGAGACCTTTGCTCTGAAGCAAATAACTCACTATTTTCGTAAACGAGTAAGATCGCTCCTCGGCCATTGAATAAAAAATCAGTTCAGAGAAAGCTCACACGGTTTGTACAGAAAAAAGCTGTACCATTTTGTTTTCTTTTAGTGCCTCAGCCGCGACCAATCGCTGACATCCGTGTCGCGATTGAAGGGAGGGGGGCGGCGGGGAATCTTTTTTCTTTTGCAAAAAGAAAAAAGATTCCCCCCGCGCAAAGCTCAAGTAAAGCAAAATTGGCACGCCTAAGAGTTTGACCCCACGGCAAATGCCTGTTAAAAGCATAGGCGCGTTTAGTTAACTAAGCGCATTAGCAAGAGTAGCGCCGAAAATGACGCTCTAAAGAGCTTAAACTTTATATTTTCGGCCAAACTCGTATTGGGGGGGTAGCGCGGGATCGCCGAGGAAAAGACGCAATGAGCAAATAAAATGCGATGGATGAGCGGTTTGAGCAAATACATCGCATTTTATGATTGCGAATTGTGTCTTTTCCGAGGAAGCCCGCGCGTAGGGGGGTGTCCCCCCACAAAACAAAATATTAAATTATTGCGATTAACGCGCTTTAATTGCGAATAATATCGTTGAGATTGATTGTTTATGGTTTTTATGACGTTTTTCAAGGCTCTGCTTGTAGGTTTAACCGTCGCAATCCCAGTAGGGCCAGCGGGTCTATTGTGTTTGGAGCGGGCAAGTTCGCACGGATGGCGACCAGGCTTGAGCAGCGTAATTGGGATGAATTTGGCGGACGTCCTATCGGCACTTTTGGTCGTATTGGGCGTTGGATTTTTGTCAGATTTTTTGACTGCACACCGAAGTGCTTTCGCGCTCCTTTCGGGCGTAGTGCTTTTAGTCGTGGGTGGATTCTTTTTTTGGACCAGACACCGCGCCCCGACGACACCAGCTTCAAAAGACTTAGCCTACCATGGGCTTTCGACCTTTTTACTCGCCATTTCGCCAGTAACCATGCTCATGATGGTTATGCTCTTTTCGACGCTGGGAATTGAGGGCTTTGGGCAGAGCTTGCCGGTGATATTACTCGGCGTTGCGACTGGTTCGGTGCTGTGGGGTGTGTGCTTGCTCTTTGCGAGTAAGTGGCTCAAAGCCTTGTTGGGCGCGCGCTCGCACATACTCAAAACCATACTCGCCAGCAGCTTCGTTTTGCTGGGGCTATACTCAACATTCCTCGCCATTTCCTAGCGGAGTGCACAAATGCGGGGCGCATCCTCTGTAACCATTATTGCGGCGCTAAAGGAAGGGCTCCCTAAGCAACACCGAAGCACGCTGGTGAGGTTCACGCTTTTCCTGACGGTGCTCTTCATCGTTTATGCGGGTATTTTCCAGCTCATCATGGCGTATGAAGGGCGAGATTATAGCATCATCACTGGTTTTTACTGGACGCTTGTCGTAATGTCGACGATGGGTTTTGGCGACGTAGTTTTTGAGTCAGATTTAGGCAAAATCTTCTCGATGCTCGTCAATATTACTGGTCTAGTTGTCCTTATCGTTTTGCTCCCATACATCATTATAGAGTTCATCTATAACCCGCTCGCCAAGGCTCAAAAAGATGCAAATGCGCCTCGCAGACTAGCGGAGGGAACGAAAAACCACGTAATTATTGCGCGCCACGACCACATTGCCGATGCGCTAATTATGCGCTTAAAACAGCATCATATCCCGTACGCGCTTATGGTTTCTGATCCCACGGAGGCGGAAAAATTTAGCGATCTCGGTTTTTCTGTTCTCGTTGGAAACCTCTCGCAAGTTGATTTTTACGAAAATGCGCGCATTGAAGACGCTGCACTTTTGGCCGTCAACACCCCTTCTGACCCCATCAACACGAGCATTGTCTTTAGCGCGCGTCAGGCAAGCGAAAAGCTCCCCATCGTAGCCCTCGCCAATCGCGAGGATTCCATTGATATCCTTGAACTTGCGGGTGCGACAGAGGTTTTACACATCGCGGATTTAATGGGCGATGCACTCGCGCGTTGCACCTCCGTTGGTGGGAGTGCCCATATCATGGGTAAAATCGACGATCTGCTCATCGTCGAGGCTCGCGTCGCTGAAACATCCTTGGTTGGCCAAACTTTGCGCGAAATCGACTTGGGCAAGAAATACAATATTACGGTTGTTGGGGTCTGGGAACGCGGAAGGTTCGAGCTCGCGGGACCACAAACGCGCATCAGTGAAAACTCTGTGCTTGTCATGGGCGTCTCCGAAGAGCAACTCGCTGCCTACAACAACAACTTCGCTAAAGCCTCGCCATCCTCTGTGTCTGGCGCTGTCGTTATTGGCGCGGGTAGCGTTGGCATCGCCACTGCTAGAGCTCTTCGCGACCGCGAAATACCCTTTTCTCTTCTCGAAAAGGAAGAAAACACTATCGTGGAACGCGAATTCAAGGAAAATATGGTCTACGGCGATGCTGCCGATATACATTTCCTAAAATCTACGTCCTTTTTTGAGGCAAGTTCGCTGATTCTTACAACGAATGACGATGATGTAAATATTTATCTCACCTTGTATTTCAGAAAACTGCGCCCCGATGTACAGATACTCTCGCGTGCAAACAACGAGCGCACCGTCAGCGCTCTACACCACGCGGGTGCCGATTTCGTCCTCTCTACCTCCACCATGAGCTCCATCGCGCTCTTTAACCACCTCCACCAAGGTCAGTTCTACACCATGGTTGAGGGGCTCTACGCCAAAAAGCTCGCCGTCCCCCCCACCATGATTGGCAAGTCCTTGGTTAGCCTGCAATTCCGCGTCCTTACAGGCTGTTCCGTCATTGCGCTTGAGCAAAATGGCAGCATGACCATCAATCCTTCCCCCTTCGAGCCGCTTCCCGCCGATGCCGAGATCGTTGTCATCCTTACACCCGAGGCGGAAGAGCGCTTCATTAAGCACTTTATCGACGTACCCAAAGCAGAGCAGCGAAGAACAAGCGTTAAAGCGTTGTAATTTTAGCATACTTTTTTCTGAGAAATGCGCAGCCATAAGCTGTGCAAAGCACAAGCCACGTGTCGGCGAAGATCTACGACCTTACGCCCCAAGTTTGCATTTCGGCCTTAATTATGCTTATGTTCGCCGACGGGCTTGTGCCCAAGTTTAAGGAGCAAAGGTGAAAGAACTACGCGGTGAAAGTTTAAGAGAACTCTCGGATAAGGCAGCAGAAATCGAGGCAAGGCGCCTTCTAACCATTATCATAGCACGCCGACACCAGATGAATCGTTGGCTGGGAATTGATGCCTTTGAGCATATAGTCTATGATGAAAACTCAGGCTTAGCCATGGGCATGCTCGCTCTATTCCGCTACGCGCGCGGTGAGAATGTTCCAGCGCCTTTGGTGCAAAGCTTCCTCGATGAGCTCTTAGCGTTGATGTTTACAGGGCTTGCGAGCGGTGTAATGGCGCTACCCCCCTTTAACCGCATGCAAGATCGACCATGGGCTTTAGCTTGGCGCGTCGCTGAACTACGTCTCGCTATTGAACAAAAAATTCACATCGAAAGCAAACAATTCGCGCACCTTTTGGGCGTTAGCCCTATTGTGGTGCGCGAGGGCTTACAGCAACGCGGCATCAGTGACACATCACACGTCCCCGCCGATGTACTGCAAGAATGGTTCCAATCTATTGTGGATGAAACAGCGACAACACAAAGCGACAACGTGGAGTAGGCAATGGGATTTTTTGACAAACTTCTAGGGCGAAACGCAGAGTGGTACTTAATAAAAGCCAAAAATGCCGCTGAACTCACAGATTTTGGCCAAGCGATGGAATTGGCGGAAAAAGGCATCAAACGCGCCAAGCAAGAGGGCGAAGATGTTGAGGAATTGACGAATTTCCACGATGAACTACGCCGTAAGGTGCTTGAACAGGCGCTCGAAAGTGCAAAAGCATATATTCGTGCAGGTAACGACGATTCTGCACAAAATTGCTTAGATCGCGCTCTTCGCCATGCAAAGAGCGAGGAGGAGAAGGCGTTAATCGACGAAGTGATCGATAACTCCCACCAATACCGACTCGACGATGTAGAAGACGAGAAGGTGGAAGGTGCAAACGCCATGTTGAGCCTGGCTTTTGAGGACAAGTGGGCGCTTTACGTAACGTCCCTACCCTTTGCTCAAGCTGAAGCATACGACGAGTTGGGCATTGACTTTAAGCGCGCGTGGGTTGACCTACAAGAAGGTAAACTCGACAGTGCTATTGCGGGTTTTAGAAAATCTGAGACACAAAACCCCAAAAGCATTCACGTGATGACAGAGTTAGGACGCGCGCTCTACGCCAAGGGTGAGTTTAAGGAAGCAGAGAAACTCCTCACTAAGGCAGATCACGCCACTGAAAACATCGGCGTAAAACTACTACGCGCCGAAATTTTGTGGGCAATGAAACGCTTTGATATCGCAGAAATTGTTCTACAAGCAGCACACGATCTTGACCCAGATGATAAACATGTACTGGTAGCCATTGCTCAACACGGACTCATTGCCCAAGACTACGAATCGGGCATCGCCGCTATTGAAGCGCTCTGCGAATTGCTTCCAAGCGACTACTCCGTTTGGCGTCTAGCGGGTCGTCTATACATCGAATCGGGTGATGAAGATAAAGCCCTTGAAGCATTTGAACGCGTAAACACCTTGTTCTGGAAGCTGGATCCACAAACTAAACGACTCCAGTTTGATCCGCTATCGGTAAATACCGCCGCCGCTATTTATATCAAGCGCGGCGAGAATATTTCGCGAGCACTCGAACTCTTATTGGCGCTGCGCGAAAACACAAGTGGAGCAGATCACATAGCGATTTGTCTGCAAATGGCTCAATGTTACGACCACCTCGATGAAAGCGCAAAACGCGACGACGCGCTTGAGGAAGCAGAGCGCTACCTTGATGCCGCCGACGGTGATGACCCCGTTTACCAAGCACTCGCACAGCTGAGCAAAAAAATACGCGCAGGCGAGCTGCGCGCGTCACAAGCGTAAAGCAACTAAAGACTATTTCGCATAGGGAATTGGCGAAGTCATTTTAGCCGCAGCGACGCCGTAGCTTGGACAGGTAACCCCGCGAGCGGTGACGATTGCCATTTTGGCGGCAATGCGCTTTTTGTCATCAGACGATGGTTCTTTACCTGCTGCTGCTGCAGCTTCAACTTTGGCCTTGTTAACCTTATCAGCTGGAATCCCTTTGATCGCGCCTGTCGCGGCTAAGCAGTCATCCTTAGACGCGGCATCTACCATCAAATCGAGCAAAGACATAAATTCTTTAGTTTTTGCATATTTTTCCTCGGCCTTCGGAGCTTCTTTCTTTTCGGGCTTGGCTTCCTTTTTCTCTACCTTCGCTTCTTCCTTTGCCGCTTCTACGACTTCAGCAGACTCTTCAACCGCTTCCTCTTTCTTACACGCCGTTAAACTAAGCGCAGCCACTACCATGAATAATATACTATACTTACAAAAACTCTTCATAAAATACCTCCAAATTGAGTTTTGTGAGCAAGAAATTTGCTCTTCTGCGCTCAAGACTACACATTTACCGCAGTTTACGCAAACAAGATAACGGCAGTCTCATTGCTGTTCGAGCTGTGGACGCAAACTAACGCCAAAACCTCCCCCTACACCAATGCCACTCTGTTCTATTGGAGCTATCGCCCAAACCCCAGGGCAACCGCAAAGTCGTACACTTGGCAGTTTTGAAGTTTTTATTTTGGTGGGGGAAGCGTCCCCCTACGTGTCAACCCCGCGCTGTGCGCGGGTTTGCCACTACCCCCTCTGCGGGGACACCCCGCAACGCCCCGTCCAGTTTTTGGCCTTAATAGAGCTTTGCGCTTGCCCTGCCCCAAACCCCGCTAAAGGCTATCGCTCTTTGCGATCTACTTTTGCGTGCAAAGTATTGATTTTATTGACTTTGTTTTGAATGCTTGCCCGCCTTTTTTGCTTTTTCTAGCTGTTTTTTGGCAAATTTCACATGGTTCAGAGCATCCCTCATATAGCTCCAAAATTTGCCCAACTCCCAATCTTGTGCACAATAAGCAAGATCTTTGAGCGAGATCTTTGCCGAGATCTTTGCCGAGCGCGCTCAATGGGGGCCGCAGCAGTTTCAAAAGTCGATGGTGTTCCAAGATTGGGGGCAAATAAAAATGTTGTGGCGCGTAAGGGCCTTGTTTGTATGCTTTGCGATTTCATGGCTAGCCTTATGCGCAAACACGGCGAGCAGCCAAGAACAAAGTCCAAGTGAGTTGTCACCTTCGTGTTGCGGCGTAAACAAAAAAAATATCGATGCCTACATAGCTTTAAAAAACTATTTAAAGCCGCTTAAATTCAAGCTCCTACGCTGGTATTATGTGGATTTGAACCGCGACGCAAGCCCCGAAATAGTGGCATTGATTCAGTCAGAGAAAGAAAACAATTGCGCTGTCTGGGTTTTGGAGTGGGATCTCGACCTTAAAGCGTACAAACAGGTTTGGGAGCACAAAAGTTCAAGCCTTTGTACAAGCAGCGATAGCGTCGAAGCCTTTAACAATGGGCGTTTGCGCATATGCGAAGCTTGGCGAGTGCAAGGTTGGCGTAACGAAACTTGCACGATCATCGAATACAGCGCGCAGTGGAAAGCGCGCGTTATCGAAGAGGGTAATGCCCAAACCGAAGAACCGCTGCGCGCTCAAAAAACCAGCTACTACAACTTCGAGCTACGCGACGCTCGCCGTGCCTACCTGTGCGTCCCGCAACTACCCAGCATGCCGCTGCAACAACGTCAAACGCGCTATTCCTTCATCTACAGCGAATGGCAAGATGAGCTCGAAGCATTGCCCGCGCCCGTGGCTTGGGATGAATCAAAAGCGCTTGCGCTAAAATACAAAATTGCTTCCTCCACGCCACGTGATTGGTTTGGCGCCACAGACGACAAGCTCTTTAGCCAAAGCAAGGTTAGCGTACAAAGCCGCTGGAACACGCGAGGAATTTCGCTTGGAATCTGGATCCACGACAAGGACATCGCACTCACTCATAGCTATTGTGGCGACGACAGCGAGCTCTCTGCTTACGATCATATTGCAATCTGGTTTGACCTCAATCCCTCCTACCACAGGGATACCAAAACCACCGAAGACTGGGAACTCAAATATGCCGCTGCGTATGCCGAAAATCCCTACCGACACGAGATGGATCCCGAAATCTTTGCACTCGCCGTTCTTCCCAATGCTTGCGCTGTGTACTTGCATCCAGCCCAAGAAGAACACTGGTACGCGAAACCAGAGATAAAGAGCAGTAAAACGCATACGGGTTACTTTATTGAGGTCTTCTTCCCTGCAGCTTTTTTTCGTAAACAAATACTGCAAAAACAAAAGCATTTTACACAAAATCTAGGGCTAAGCATCATCTACCACGATCTAGTCCAAAGCGACGAAGAGCTCATCTTCCAGAACCTTGCCAACTCCGAATGGAAGTGGGGGGATCCCTATAGTTTTGGCGAACTGCTCTTGCTTCCACCCGCTAGCGACGAAAAACCGCTGTTCCCGCTACAGTGGGACAAATGGTTAAGTGGCCAGTAGTTCACAAAGCCCAAAATCAAAAAAACAGCAAATTAGCGCGCACAGCTGCTCACTACATATTGAGACTTTTGCACGGCAGAAATAGTGAATTTAGTTTTACAAATCCAATACAATTAGAGACCTTTGCACGGCTAGAAATAACGAATTTAATTTTACAAATTCGATACAGTCTTAAACAAAATGAGAACTTTTGTAGAAAAGCACAAGTTAGCAATGCTAATTAAATAAGGCAGGTGGAAGATAAAATGACATTTTATTCGAAAAGTGCTTAAAAGAGTGCTTTCTTTTTTGGAGGGGGGTGCGGGGGGAACCTTTTTTCTTTTGCAAAA
>JBBAEA010000135.1:0-9255 GCA_041656175.1 Bradymonadales bacterium
GGGAAGGGGGGTACGGGGGGAAACATCTTTTCTTTGGCACAAAGAAAAGGGTTTCCCCCCCCCGTGCAAAGCTCTCATTATTATTATTTTACCCGTAGTGAACGCAGGTAGTCTTTAAGTTCATGGCTAATGCGACGGCTTTCGATAGCTTTTTGTATTGATTTGTTATGTGTAAACTTATCTAAATGTTGTGTTGTAAAATAATGTATACTTGCATCATATTGTTTGATGAGTGCAAAACTAAAATACCATGCTTGCATCATTTTGACATAGTATTCTTCGGTTTTAAGATTAGCAACAAGCTCCAAATCATAAGCTTTAAAGTGTGCATCAAGGTAGTTGGATAATAACAAACCCATACCATAGCGGATGGTGTAACAGTGTTTAGATTCAAGCCACTGCAATATTTTAGCATATACCGCTTCATGGTTCTTTTTAAAGATCTTGGGCGAAAATGAATCGCAAGTTGCCCAGTTGTCTATATATGGCAGAAAACGCTCCGTCTGAACCATGCATTCGTTATATTCTTGAATTTGTTCTATAATAAAGGCATGCAAGTTGTTTTCTTCGTAATAATAATGTGGAAGCGTTTGTAAAAAGGCAAGCGAGAGATCTCTATTGTCTTTGTATAAGTTTTTTGCAAGTTTGCGTAACAATGGCGTTCTAATGCCGATAATTTTATCTTCAGAAACGGTGGGAATCAGTTTTTTATGAAATTGTTTGTAATCATGGTCTGCCATAGATAGCAGTGTTTTTTGTATGTTCATCGTAGAAATAGTCAAAGAAGAGTTAGCGAAAAACCAGAGCAAGAAAAAGCAAGATTTTGCTTAAAATATGTGTAAAGTCAATGGTAAACTGTTTGACCAAGACTCGCTGTACGTTGTTTGTCGTGTTAAAAATAAAGCAGAGTAGGAGAAATTTGTTACAAGCTTTTAATCCAAAGAGAATAGAAACACACACCACAGTTCGCGCTATGCTCGCTGATTATAGCAAAGAATTGCTTACGAGGGGGTAGCGCGGGATCGCCGAAAATTTCGTGTTATGAGCGTATAAAATGCGCTGGTTTGGCGAGTAGCCAAAACAGCGCATTTTATTTACGCGAATTACACGAAATTTGAGGAAGCCCGCGCGTAGGGGGAAACTTCCCCCCACAAGCCAATCG
The DNA here is from genome assembly GCA_041656175.1 of Bradymonadales bacterium. Taxonomy (GTDB): domain Bacteria; phylum Myxococcota_A; class Bradymonadia; order UBA4248; family UBA4248; genus JBBAEA01. The sequence continues at coordinate 1,163 of JBBAEA010000135.1, forward strand.
CAGAACTTTCAAAGTTTTATGACGGTTAAAAGCCCGCAACCATAAGCTCGCGCCCTGCCTAAACCTTCGCAAAGCACTCGCCTGAAGGCTTCGACGTCGGTGATGCGCAGCTCGCCTTCATAGCTTGCCGTGCTCAGGGTGACCTGTTTGCCGCGCTCTTTGGAGGCGCTCCTGTAAAAGCGCTTCCACTGCCTGTCGACCACTTCGAAGGCTTCGGGGGCGAGTTCAAAGCCCGCGGCCTCGGCGCGTTTCAAGAGCCAGTCGCGTTGTCGTGCAACCGTAACGCAAGCACTCACGCGTCCGCGATCACGGGTGTTGCTTGGCTGGCTGTATATGGGGTTGGCGGTGAGGCGAAAGAGGCAGCGTTGTCCTTGTTCTAGACTGGAGACGAATTTGTCGTAGGGTCTGCAAAGGCCAGGTTCGCCTTTGTCTCCAAATTGCGCAGCAATGTGCAGGAGATTGGGCTTTTCTTGGCTTAGAATGAGCAGGTAGCTGTTTCCCTGGAGCTTGTCGATGCGCCAGAGTGTGCGGCTGTCTTGGCGATCGAGGGCGTCTTCGACGCAGCCGTGGATAATGTTGGGGCTGGCGAGTGCTGCCATGGTGTTGCGCAGCCGCGTATTGAGGGGGATGCGTGATAGGTACATTAGAAGTGCTCCTCAAGGCTTGCCATGGCGTCGTGGCTCGGGCGAGCTTTACTGGGGTTGGGGATGGAAACAAGTTGGCTGGCGTCAATGCTGCGGTAGCCGTATTTTCTGTGCTTTTGGTCGAAGGACTCTGGCATATCGCGCTGGAAATAGGCGTTTTTGCTGTCGGGGGCGGCATCAAGTACAAGGCGCAGTTGCACGGTGCTCGGCGCTTTTCGCTGTAGGTATGCGCTGGCAAGCCAAGGTTCCTCGCGCAAAGCCTCTTCAAGGCTTATATTGAGGCGCAAGCCTAAGCAGACCCTGCCCTCTGGAGGGCAGGAGCGCCTTCCCAAAAAGAGGGGAAAGCGCGGATTTTGAACAGCCGTTTCTAGCATTTTAAGCAAGTCTTCGTCGCCCTCAAGGCCCACGAGGAAGCTTGCATCGGCGAGGTAGTAGCGCTCGGTGATGTCGGAATCCTTAAGCGCGTTGCGCGTGTTCCAGAATTTCTCCTTGTGAACCATGTGGTAGTCACGCAAAAGTGCGCCTTCCCAGTCCACGCGCGTGCCAAAGCGCAGAGTCGTTAAGTCTTGGATGCTTTCGTGGCGTTTCCGTCCTAAGGCAGATGCCAAAAGTCCTATGATTGCGCTTTTAGTCGGTGCACGCTCTGTGCTGCGTTGATTAAATTTTGAGCCAATGCCCCAACTTTGCAAAGGCCCAGCAAGCCGAAGTAAGAGAGTGGTCATGCTGTCTCCCGATGTTTAAAGGTTTTCCAAAACGTAGCTACGAACTTGATCGCAGGCATCCTGGAGCGCCGTGGGGGAGGCGAGAGAGCTTAGGCCCTCGCCAACGACGATGCTGAGTTCTGGCTCTGGTAACCATGATTTGTAGGTGTTTTGAGCGTGTTTAACGAGTGCGCGTTCGGAGGCGCGGACGTAGCCCTCGTCCGTGGCGGCAACGGGCTTTTCGAAGGCGCCGACAAAGTTGATGGGCTGGTCGCGGCGCAGTGTTATCAAGACGGCACTTGGTAGCGTGCGGTGTGCAAAGGTGTTTTGCTTGCCCGAGGGCATGGAGCGAATGAAGGCATCGACAAAGAGGCGCAAGGCATCGGGAGTTTCTTCGCCGAGTTGCTTTTGCAGCGCGTGCACGGCAACCGTAGCGTAGCGATAAAGCGTCGAGGAGTTGTATTCGATGGTGCCAAGCATTCCTGCACCCGCGTGATCCTCAATAGACAATTCATCAAGCGCTGTGTAGAAGTCGTATTCATTGGTGACAGCGTGCGTTGAGATGGCGTGTGCTACTTGTGCGCTGGCATCGGTGTTGAGCGCGGGATCATCGGCGACCATGCGCCCGAAAAGTGCGACATCTATGCCAGGCTCTTCGGTGAGGGCTCTTTGGGCATCTGCCGTTTTGCACTTGGGGTCTTCAACGGCGAGTAATGCCAGGTTTTTGGCTTGTGTTGGGCTTAAGAAAAAGAGAGCCTTGGTCAAAATGTTGACCACCTCGCTATCCTTCTTCTTTTCTTCTTTGACCGTAATTTTCGCTTTTTCGACGATGTCCCTAGCCAATTTTTCGGGCTTTTCCCCCCCGAGTGCCGCGATTTCCTTGGCTACCATGTCGACTACGCGCAAGGTTCTTACACCAACCTTGTCCTTATCGCTGATGAGGTCTTTGAACATGTCGCGCACACCCTTTTTCCACGATTGTGAAGAGACGCGCGCGCGGTTAACGCCGCCGTAGAATGCGGTTTTGGGGCTTCCCGTGTCGTCGCGATTGACGCAGCTGGGGGGTAGCGTTTGGATGACGTGAATGTCGAGGTAAAGATTATCGTTAGCCATGAGAGATTCCTTTTTAAGAAAGAGAGTAGTCAAGAAAGCTCGGCGTTTTGCCGAGAGTCATAAGAAAAACCTTGATATGTCAAAGTATAAGCTATGCTTTAAGCGTAGTTTTTTCATGGTGGGGGAAGTTTCCCCCTACGTGTCAACCCCGCGCTTTGCGCAGGTTTGCCACTACCCCCTCCGCGGGGACACCCCGCGACGCCCCGTTGAGTTTTTGGCGAAACATGAGTTTGCACTTGCTTTGGGGGGAATTCCTCCGCACCATTGCGCCATGGACGGCAGCCATTGGTACGCCGAAAGCGAACCGAAGGACAGCTGCCCCTGGATGGGTCGCTGACAACGCCCCCTTTAATGAGGGGCAGTCACTAAGATTTTGAATTTTAAGTCTCAGTTTTTTCCTCATCCGCTGCTCCGAAAGCGTAAAAATCCTGCCCCCACCTCAGGCGCAGAGCGCTACGCATGTTGGGATTTTGGAAACGATAGAGATCGCTTGCAAGTTGCACATAATCAAGGGCGATGTCGTTGGCTTTGAGTAAACCTATCATTGCTCTTAGGTGATGTGAAAGCTCCTCAAGACTATTTGAAGTGGCTAGGATATTAAAACGTCGTCTGATGGCGTCCGAATCTTTGTCTGAGCGGGAGCTAAGTCTTCGCGAGGCCGCACCGATGGAGTGGCGCTCTCCCTTATCGACTTTGTGCATTGAGCTGCTTTTGATGTCTTTACCTTGTTGGTGGAAGGCAAAGAGCGAAAGCGCGATGTGCACGGCCCATTCTCCTTTTGTGGGTTCATGTCCCTTAGATAGCAGTTCCTCGGGTAGACCCTCGAGGGTGAATTCCCACAGCTCGGGTAAGTCTCCTGGCGCCTTCCCCAAGCCGCGCCGAAGTTTTGCCAAGATTGCACGAACACTTGCTTCATCGTTGGAATTGCTTAGCCAGTAGAGTTTTTTCGCAACGAAATTTGCGCACAGTTCATGGTCATACGATTTTACTTTTTCTTCCACTTCTTCGCTCCTTTTCTTAGGTTTTGTCGTGATTTGGTTCTTGATAAAAAGAAATTATAGGCTTGGGGTGTCGTAATCGGATTGGGATTTTTATCGCTCACGCTCCTTCCCGTAAATGATTGTAATCCAGATTTTTCAATGAGTTCTTTGCCAAGGTCACGAATGATCTTTTGTTCCGTGACCCACCATTCCTCACTTTTAGCGCTCATTTCGTCCTTTTCGGGATCAATGCTCGCTAGCCATCGCCTAAAGGGTATATCTAAGCGGAAATACCCTTGTTGCGCTGCCGCTTCAGCTTTGCTCTTGCCGTCAGACTCGCCGGCAGCCAAAGCAATATTGTGAGCAAGGCTGTAGATGGTTTGAATTAACAATTCGCTGTCATTGATTTCCTCAATAATACGGACGATCCAATACTCTCCTAATTTGCCCAAAAAATGTGAACGTATAGCAATAGCATCAGAGCTAATATCTTCTACAGAGGAGTTTTTGTCAGCATATTTTGCGTAGGGCGTTTGAATATTGATAAAAGGGATTGTTAGAAGTCCCTCATTTCTTAGTCGTGAGAGCCAATTGATAATGCCAGGTCGCCGGATCGCTTCGGCTTGAGAGAAGAACATGGAAAAGTTTTGCCACAATCTCTGTTGAGGCTTATGGCGTGCGGGTATATAGGTAGAATTTGCTGATTTTTCAGAAGAAAGGCGCCATAGTGTCATTTGTTCGGAAAAGGCGTTTTTTCTCGGGAAAAAGTCACCACCAAGCAAGCCGTAGCCTGTAACATGTTCTTTTGTTCGAAAGAGCCTTATCCTACGTGATTGTAGGGTCAAGAGCTCAGAAGCGCTCATTGGCAGATTGATTTCAGTTCGCTCAGCGATACGACACGGTCTCTCCCAAATGGGAGACTCCTCCGCCCATAGTTTATCCTCTCCATTTGGTAGCATCACAAAATTGAGTAGCATTGTCTTATAGAGAGTCTCAGCACTTGCGTAAACCAAACCCAATTTACCAAGCCAACTCGCACCTGGTGACGGTAGCTTCTTTACTCTGTTTGGATCCCGTGTTGCTTTGCCCGATGTGTCATCAAAAGCGTTGATATGGACAAGCCAGCGAGCAGCTTCGGCAAAAGTGAGTATATCTTTGTGGGATTCAGTTCGTTGTGTAAATATGCGAACTTTATTGTTGCTCTCTAAAAGCTCTCCATTAAGTTTGGATGCTTTATATTCCGTACATTTAGCCATCTCTGGAACTTGATAGAAGGGGGTTTCGGGGTGAAAGAGCCAGAAGCGATCGCGGTATTGCTCAAGGTATGACACGATCATTTCGGCGGGGAAGTGACCAAGCTCCCAGAGTTTTTGCCAACGATCCAAGGCGTCTTCGGGCTCTGCCTCGTCTTCGTTGAGCGGGGCGCTGCTGCCGTCAACGTCGTAGCGCCCAAAGACGCTGTGTAACACGGCAAGAAGTAGCCGTAGGATGGCAATATCCTGCGTAGGAAGCTCACCAGCGAGCGTCTTGATTTCGTGCGCCTTGACAAAGATTTCGCGGAGCGAACACTCCCCTTGACTGCCATCGCCATGGAGGACGCGGATCCACTTTTCGTCCAACAAATTAAACAAAATATCAGGCATCGCTGTTTTTCTCCTTCTCGCAGCTTAAGCCGCACTCTCTGCTGTAACTGATGTGGTGTCCACAAACTGTGGTGCGTAAATCTTTGTCTAGAATAAGGAAGAGCTCCCCCTTGAGCCATGGCGATTTCTGCCACGCAGCAACTCTCCTGTTGTTATCAAGCTCTAGTGCTTTGATCGTATCGGCAATGACGTAGGGGCTCGCCAAGCCTGGCGGCATGGAGAGACTGCAGCGCGCCAAACGCTGAGCAAGAGCACTGGGCGGCGGCATATGGCTGGGCAAACGCCTGCCGCTTTCGATCCACGGCAAAAAGCGTAGATCGTCTTCGCCGTGCGCTTGCAACACAATGATTTCGAGCGAGGAATCAATGTCTCGCACTGCGGCTTCAGCCTCTTTATCAGAGCCGATTGGAACATCTGTCGAAAGCCAGCTCGTTAGCATGGATCTTGACCATGGCTTTTTGATTCTAAAGGTTTCAGCTTTATACTCTTTATCCTCTTTATCCTTATTATGCTTTCGTCTGGCGTTTTCAAGTTTTTCCACATCCGCCACAGGCAAAGCCTCGTTGGAGTATGTCCTTTGCACTAAAGGCGCAATATCGTCGGGGAGCACGATCCTGTCCTTTAACAAGCTTTGGCTGCGCATGAGTAAATACTCGCTGTAGATAATTTGCGCATCATGAAACGCATTTTCATCGTTGAGCACAAGGCAGCGTGCCGTTTCTAGAGTCTTAGGTCGTAAACGCTGATGGCGGTGCAAGCGCCCCATGCGTTGCAAGAGCAGGTCCATCGGCGCAATATCCGTGATAAGTAGGTCAAAGTCGATATCGAGCGATTGCTCCAGCACTTGGGTGCCAACCCAAATGCGTTGCAGCGGACGCTGGCGCTCAGGCGTTGGTTTGCCGAGCTCCGATAGAATTTCATTCTCCTTTTCGGCGCGATCTGGCGCAATAAAGCGCGAATGAAAGAGTTTAACGCGATCTGTACCAAAGGCTTCACCCAAAAGAACGGCAAAGCGCTGTGCCCGCTTCACCGTGTTGACGATAATGCCCACGCAGCCGCCATCTTCTGTAAATTCTTCGATCAAGCCTGATACCTGTTCATCTTCGATGCACTGGAGCTTCACGCTGCGCGATGCTTGGGGCTCTGCGATCGTTTTTTGTACGACGCCATGAACGTTGGCTAGGCTAACGAGTGGATAGGCGAGGGTCTGCTTCATTTCGTCGGGGAAGCTTAGCGTCTTTTTGCCGGTATTGACGTAGGCTTCAACAACGGCGGCACGCTTGGCAGCGGGTAGGGTGGCTGATAACACGATCGTGGGCACGCGGTAGGCTCCCAGCCAGTGCAGCGCCATTTCCAAGTACGTGCTCATGTAGGCGTCATAGGCGTGGCATTCATCAATAATGACCACTTTATTGGCTAAACCCAAATGTCGCAGCATCAAATGCTTATGCTTGAGTGCTGCTAGCAAGAGTTGATCGATGGTGCCCAGAGCAAAGTCGCTGAGCATCGATTTTTTTCGACCCGTAAACCAAGCATGCGCAAGCACCGCATCGTCATCAAAGGACTCACCGACATTATGGATGGCCTCGTTGCGGCGCTGTAATGCTTGATAGTCTTCGTTAAACTGCGCCTTGCCATGGGCGAGCACAAAGGAATGCTTTGCCTCGTCATTGAGGGCTGCCGTCCAGGCGAGCATGCGCGGGAATATGCCATTGGCTGTTGCTTGGGTGGGAAGCGCGAAATATAGACCGCTCTTTCCATGTTTTTGTGCGAAAATCTCGGCAGCCACAAGGGCTGCTTCCGTTTTGCCAATGCCCATGGGCGCTTCAAGTACTAAGATGCTGGGTTCATCGCTTTCTTTCGCAAGCTCCGCCACCAAACTTTGTACGGGATTGGGCGCAAAGTTAAAGCGCTCAGCATAAAGACAGTGTTGCTTCCAGTCTTCGCGTGGTTCCCAAGTGGCCAATTCACCGCGGAAGGCTTCCCAAGCTGACTTTGCGCGTTCTTTGAGTATAAGTTCTGGCAAAATCGCTTCTTGCAGCCCGATCAGCGGGAAATATTCCTCACTACTGGCCAGCCAATCCACCATGATGATGAGGCCACTCAAGAGTACTTGTGCTGTGTAGCGCGGAGCGGCGATTTGAGATATTTCAGAAAAACCGCTTAAGTACAGGGCGTAGTCGATGAGTTCGCTCTGAACGCTTGTCCACGGTTCTTTTCCCTTCGATTCTAGGTGGTAGTTTTCACGGTTTGCCTCAATTGCACTGCGATTTAAACCGTTAGCATCGGCGGGTTTCCCGTGGTGGGCGCCTAAAACGGTGGCAATGCGTTTGCCTTCTTTGGCGTATTCGAGAAAAATCTGCTCTGAAGCCAAGTTGTGGGGTGTTGTATGGGCAAAGCCAAAATCTGCCTCATTTTGGTTGGGAAGTCCTGCTTCTTCGGAGCGCGTTCGCAAGCTTTCGTCGAGCAGGCGAGCATTTTCGCGAGCTTGGCGGTATTCAGCGTCGCTCGTGAACTGATGCCGAAAGACCTTGGCCTCTTTGGCTTGGAACACGGGTGTTGCTTTGCCTAAGTCGTGTGCTGCGGCCAAAAACACAAAAAGTTTTTTAGCTGCCGTTATTTGGTGTTCGCCGCGATCACTGGGCGCAACCTTATCAATGTCTGCGATTTCGACTTGATCGGCAATCAGCTGCTTTGTTCCTTCGGGCAACCAATGCTTCCATAGCAGTTTTGCCACATTGGCGCTGTCGGCCATATGGTTGGTAAGGGCTAGCCATTGGAGTTTTCCCGTAGTCGATTTTTTTGCCCAAAGAGCTTGCGCTTTTTTCGTTAACTCCATGACGCTACCTTTGCTTGGATAGAGCCCTGTCAAAATGGTGAAAGAGGGAAAATTTCCAAGTCAAGTGCCACATACTTTGAAAACCTCCTCAGGTGTCTTCCACCCCAAGCATTTTCGGAGCCTGTTGTTGATTCTTTTTACTATTTCATCTAATTCTTTGCTGCTGAGATTTC
>JBBAEA010000136.1:0-9150 GCA_041656175.1 Bradymonadales bacterium
AGCAGTCTTTTAAGCGCTTTTCGAATAAAATGTCATTCTATCTCTACCTCGCCTTATTTTATTAGCATTTTTAGCCTATGTTTCTCTACAAAATGTCTCATTTTGTTTAAAACTGTATCGGATTTGTAAATTTAAATTCACAATTTCTAGCCGTGCAAAGGTCTCTACTCTACACACAAAAGCTAGTGGAACGCATTTCAATTTCAAAGAACAATAAGGCTTTCTTAGCAGAGTTCTAGGAGGCAAGGAACCAGGTAAAAAAAAGAAAAAAAGCGAGTCTCTGGCTTGAGCCAAAAACTCGCGGTTTTGTTCATGCGTCTGTTCTGCGGCTAAAAGCCAGAGAAATTACATTTTATACGTAAACTTTACTCCCTTAACTGGGCTACCCGAAAAGCGCGGGAAATCGTGTCGCTGCACAACAGTGATGATACATCGCTCGGTCGCAGTTCCTTTAAAACTGCCGCCCGTAGCGGTGACGTTCGTTGCTTTGCCATCGCCGTTAAGAGTAAATGACACATCAAGCGTTCCACCTTTTGCGCACTTCTTGGCCTTATCGGCTGATGCGAGCAAGGCATTTTGTACATCCGCGGGTTTTGGCCCAGAGCCTTTGGAAGGCGCCGGTGCTGTTGCTGTCGTGGTACCGGTCTTGCTAGGCGTTTTGCTTCCAGTCCTTCGTGATCCCGAGCCAGCACTACCGCCACCAGAATCCGCGGCTTGAGCTGCTTCTTCCTCGGCCTGCTTGGCGAGTGCTAGGCGCACAGCTTCTGCGTCGGCTTCACGTCGTTTAGATTCTGCCTCAGCCTCTAGCCTTGCTTGCTCCAATTTCGCCTCAAGCTCTTTTTTGTCGCGCTCTACCTGTGCCAGACGCTCAGCTTCAAGGCGCGCCTGTTCATCCCTTGCCGCCTGCTCAGCCTTCATGTTTTGGTAAACAAAGTAGCCTGCAATGCCACCTCCAACGAGCAACAAGGAAATGATTACCATCCCTATGATTAAGCCCTTAGAGCGCCGTCTATAACCCACATCGTTAAAAACAACGGGTACTTCCATATTGGAGTCATCGCCACCACCAGCTCCGAGCTTCGCGAGGGTGTTCAAGTCGATCAAACCCGATTGATCTCCACCACTACCAAAGGAGAAACCTGCCCCTGCACCTTGTCCATCGCTTTCATCGGCTCTTGCTAAACTATCGAGGGAAAAGAGCACCGAGTTTTCATTTCTCTGTCCTACTAAATCACCATCGCCTTGTTCATTTATTCCGCCTGTTCCAAGCTCCGACATCTAAACCTCCCAGCAACAAAAACGCAATGATTCATTCATTAACGAACGCCTCGCAAAATCAAGGCACTAATCACTTACACCATAGAGTCAAGCTTGTCACGTCATAAGGTATTTTTTTGTGGGGGAAGTCTCCCCCTACGCGCAAGCTTCCCGCATAATTCGCTAAGTGCCGCTATATTTTGTGCGACGTTTAAGCTATTCGCTTAACCGCCGCACAAAATGCGGCACTAATCGAATTCTTTGGGTGATCTTGCGCTACCCCCACTCGCCACATGCGCGCCGTATTGGCTGACCCTTCGGTAGTGCATCTTAACGTTTTGAAGCTCAACATAGCTCTTGCACTTGCCCCAAATCAGCTTGCATCGCTAGGCGATTTGTTATGAAATAGATTTCGCGAGCTTGCCGTTTTCGCAAGAACCAGCGCTAAAACCGTTAGGCTCTACCAACTGCTGCCGTTCCACCCCCCCTGAAGAGTTTTCCAACATGGATGGTTCGTACCCCATAGATTCGCTTGTAGCAGACATCATCGAAGCGCTAGCGAAACCTCGCTCAAACCTCGTTGTCCTAGCGCCACCCGGCTGCGGAAAAACAACACGAGTACCCCCAGCGATACGTAAGGCGATGGCAAGAGGACAGCTTTTAGAAGGCGGTATTCTCGTGGTTGAACCCCGCAGGCTAGCAGCGATTGCAGCGGCAAAGAGAGTGGCGCAACTCGAAGCCTGGACTTGCGGTCAGGAGCTGGGGTGGTGGGTGCGTCTCGATAGCAAAAGAAGTCAAAACACGAATATGCTCTTTATTACGACGGGTATTTTACTCAATATTTTGGCCAAAAACCCACTGATGGAGGGCATTCGCTACGTCATTTTTGACGAATTTCATGAGCGCAGCCTTGAGATGGATCTGGGGCTAGCGATGCTACGCTATTTGCAGCGAGAGCTTGAAGCGCCGCTACAAATCATCGTGATGAGCGCGAGCTTGCTGCATGAACCAATTGTGGATTACCTTCAACCGTGTGAATGCCTAGAATCAAAATCTACGCTCTTTCCCCTAGAAATTAGGCATCGAAATTGTTCTTTGACGACAAAACCGCATACTTTGCCCGAATGCGTGCATGACGCTGTAAGTGACGCGGTAACGAGCTACGAAGGAGACGTCTTGGTGTTTTTACCAGGCGTTTACGAGATCCAGCGCGCTCGCGCCCTTGCACTCGACTCTTGGGCAGAGCGCTACGATATCAAAACCTTGCATGCCTCTTTGCCGCTATCCGAGCAAACAGCGGTTTTAAAGCCCAACACTTCTAAAAGACGTATTATCTATTCTACGAACGTTGCAGAGTCCTCTATTACTATCGAGGGAATCCGCGTGGTTATTGACTCTGGTCTACAAAAGCTAAAAGTATTTGACCCACAAAGCGGTTTAGAGCAACTACAAACCCAGCGTATCAGCAGGCACTCGGCGACGCAACGCGCCGGGCGCGCTGCGCGCTTAGCGCCCGGATTGTGCATACGACTTTGGCCCCAAGTCGAGCAACATCTGCTTGCACCCGAATCCAAAGCCGAGGTACTCCGCCTTGAGCTAAGTCAAGCCTTACTCCAAATACTCCATTGGGGCCTATCACACGCCGATCATTTAGAATGGCTAGAAAACCCGCCACTCGCCGGCTGGAACGCTGCCAAGGGCTTGCTCCAAATGCTTGGTGCTATTCATTGCGACGAACTCACTCCCATAGGTCGGCGCATGTCACAGCTAGCGCTGCACCCGCGGCTAGCACGTTGGATGTTAGCGGCTCAAGAGCTTAACTGTATAGATGATGCAGCGCTTTTAGCCGCTTATTTATCGGAAGCGCCCTACAGACGACAAAGCAGAGAAGCATTTTATAGCCCCAACATCATCGACGATCTTCGTGAATTGCGATCTTATATCAAAATGCCCCAAGGACGCACTGTGGCAAGAGTTTACGTAGAGTTGCGGGCAAAGTTTAAAAGAGGGCAGCGCCAAAATACAGAGCCTACCCCAGATGCTTTAGCCCGTAGCTTACTCAGCGCTTACCCCGACCGCATCGCCATGCAAAGGCCAAAAGCCCACAATCCCAATGAACCCGTTGACCCCGACGCCGATAGACGCACTGTGCGCGCACTGATGGTGGGAAACAAGGGCATTGTGATTAAGCAAGCGCATAGTTTGCAAAATGTAAGGTTTTTTGTAGCGCTGGACATCGATTTGCTCAGTGGCGTAGAGCGCGCTGAATCCAGCGTGTACAAAGCCTTTCCCATCGAACAGAACTTGCTTGATTTTCAAAAACAAATACGCGTACGCTATGAGGCCGATAAAGACCGTGTTATAGCCTGCGAAGCCATGGCTTACGACATATTTACGCTCTACGAAAAGCATCTGCACGATAGTTGCTACGACGCCGCGCTTGACGAGGAAATTGCGCGTGCAGCCGCAAACGATCTAGAAAACGCAATCGATTGGAAAAACCCAAAAGTCCAAAGCTTTGTGGCACGCGTTCGCTTCGTCTCACTTTATGAAGGACACTGGCTATTCCCCGAGCTTGGCATCGACCACATGCGCCCCTTCTTGCCACATATTGTTAAGGGTAAAAGGAGTTTTGCCCAAATCCGTGAAACTTCGCTGCTTCCCTACCTAAATTCTTGCCTAAGCTACGAACAGAAAAGCTGTCTAGAGCGCTGCGCGCCAGAGCGTTTCCGCTTCCCTAACGGACGTAGTGTGCTCATCGATTATTTGGCACAACCTCCTATTATCAAGGCAAAAATTCAGGATTTCTTTGGTTTGCACGAATTACCTCGCCTGTGTAATTGCAAAGCAGCAACGATCCTTCACCTCTGCGCCCCCAACGGACGTGTTGAACAGGTCACCCAAGACCTCGCCTCGTTTTGGCAAAACACCTACCCCGAACTCCGAAAACTGCTGCGCGCTCGCTACCCCAAACACGACTGGCCCCTAAAACCGTAACGCTTACTTCGCTCAAAGCTGCGAGTTAGGGCTTGCGAGCTTTGAATTCTGCTTTTGTAAAACGCTCAAATCAACGCGGTTTCGCGCATTCACGAAACGGACGCAAAAGATGTGTATAACTGCAAACCGCGACTAACGTGGATCGATGCGCTCTGCGCGAGTCAGGATAAATTCCGCTTCATCCTCGCGCCCTAAGTATTTCAAAAACTTCGCGTACTTGCGCTGTGTCGTCGCAACGCGCGGCCACGCGCCGATGGCCTCGTACAACGCGATGGAGCTAGTAAACAAGCGCTCAGCGCGTTCCACAGACACGCTACCAAGCTTGCGACTTAGAACCTCGAAGTTCAAAAAGGCCGAAAGCTGGTAGGCGTCGCATAACATGAGTTGGCTGTTTAGCGGTTTAGCGATTTCAAAAAGCGTTTTGAGTGCTCTCGTTGTTTTACTGTAGCTCGCGCGCTCATAGTCGTAGTAAGCTTTTCGGTAAAAGTAGCACGCGCGCCATGGAGCGAGTGGGATCTGGCTAATGATGCCCTTGATCTGCGACAAGCATATCTTTGCCGTATCAAAGTCGCGCGCTTTGGTGCAAATCTCTGTCATGGCGACTAAGCAGCGAAAAAGATAGACCACGTTGCCGCTGCGTTCTACGATCTTGAGGGCGTCGCGTAGAAGATCCATCGAGGTATCATAATTTTTGATGGACTCCTCGCAGCTAATAAGAGCAAGCAAAGCCAAGCTCTGCGGTGTTTCTTGCCACGCGAATTTGGCGTTCTTTGAGTGGTATGCCTCAGTGACTGCTTGTTTTGCGCGTTCGAGATCACCGCGAATAAGACAGATCTCGGCAATAATATCGAGTGTCTTTGCGCTTTCTTCGATAACGCCAAGTTCGCGTCGAATAGTAAGCGCCTTATCGGCGTAACGAAGCGCATTAACGAGCGAAGCCTTGGAGCCTTGGGCTAATAAAATGCGGGCAACTTCATCATTGCAATCGGCTACTTGAGCATTATTCTCTATGTGTTCGGCAAAATTCATGGCAAACATGAGAGTATCAAGAGCCTTGTTGTATTTGCCCTGCATGCGCATAGACGCGCCCACGCCAATAAAGGCGGGTATGGCTAAGTCGTTGAGCTCAAAGAGTTCAGCGCTGCGCAGCGCGGCGGAGTAGCTCTGTTCGGCATCACCCCAACGCGCACTTTGCGCTTCGAATATGGCTTTTTGCAGCAAAAGATCTACGTAAGATTTGCCGATTTCAGGGCCAAAGTGCGCTAATCCATAGCTTAAACACGAGTGTAGCGATGCGTTATAAAAAGCAGCTGCGAGTACCTTGGCGCGCTTGAGTAGGGCGGCAGCAGCGCTTGGAGCCATGCGAGCATTTTCGTAGAGCTGTACTATCGCGTCGTCGTCTGGGACTTGAGAGTCGAGTATACGCGCCAAGGCGCCACTAAAGCTTCGCTTGACTTGCTCCGAGGCTTGGGAAGCAAAGTATGCGCGCTCTTGTGGGGAGCTAAACGAGAGCTGTTGCGATGTATCGGAGCTCATTTTATGATAATATAAAATTTCCGCGTCGATTAACGGTTTTAAATGTTGTTGCAACCACTTCTCACGTAGTTTGTGGAACCATGGAATTTCGTCCGTAAGCGGGTCAAGACTCATGATTCTTGCCAAGGTCTTAACGCAAAAACTCGGTCCAATGAGTGACGCAGCGGTGAGAATGCTCTTTTGCTCTTCGCTATAGTTGGCGTATAAAAAGGCGTTTAATTCAACGGTATCACAGGGGATACGTTCGCTAGCGTCGGGCTCTTTAAGGCGCCAACGAAAGTTATCGATGTGTATGGCGTCCACAAGCACGAGGTGGCGCGTTATGCGCGCTAGTACGGTTTCATCCCCGCCAAAGCAACGCGAAATACGTTGCACGAATGCACTAGACTTAGGCCGAAGATCGCTAAAGAACTCCTCTGCCACTTTAACGCTCTGTGTTTCGTTAAGTGGGCCTGTAACGATTTCGATGTTTTGTGCCGAGGCGACTTTGATGGATGAACCCAAAGAAACGAGCAGTATTCTACTTTGCGAAAGACGTTCAAAAAGCTCCTGTAGATCTTCTCTGCCATGCCAGCGCGTGTGTAGATCCTGCAAAAAAATGATGACAGGTGCACGCGTCGTATCGCGTTTGACAAGGTATTCAAAAAGTAGCTTTACGTAATGCAGATATAGCGCTGGGTCGTTGTTGAGAGCATCCAGAAAAGGGCTGTTTACGGTGTTGAGAGAACTTCGGTAAGCTGAGAAAATGACGTCCATCGCCCAAGAACGCGTGTGGGAATCAAAAAGCGTGTTGGCGATACTTAGCAAAAAGGAGCGCTTCTCCTCTTCTTTGGCATGCGGTGAAAGCCCTAAGCGGCTAAAAATCAGACGCTCAAAAATTTTGCTCCTACGATCTTCGCTGTGCGCATGTAAATCAATGTAAAACATATGCTGCACATGCTCATCGTTCAGTTCGTTGAGCAAGTTTAGACAAAGTTTACCGCAGAGTTGCTGCGCATCTTTCGCAAAACGAAGTACGCGCATAGTCTTTTCGCGTGAAACAGCATCGTAGTGTTTGCGCACAGTTTTGAGCAGCTCAGCGCGACCCACCAGCGGAAGCTCCACGCCAAAGACGTAGTTATCGCAAAGTTCAATGAGGCGGGAGCGCGCAAAGTGCAAAGAGCGTGAAAGCGACGAAGCGGATGGAGCGTAGGAATCAAAATCTTCGGGGTGAAGCCCTTGCTGCGAAATTGCCGTGAGACTGGGATTACTCGTTAAAATAGCAGGAGCCGAGTCTACATCGCTGCCGCTGTTACGCAGCGGCTTTGGCAGCGCTGGCGCAGTTGCAACGAAGTTATCAAGCTTGGATGCAAAAACCTCGCCTTTGCTCGGGCTTATCCGCGGCAGGGAATCACTGCTGCTTGCAGACCCCGTTAAGGAATCAAGTTTAGACGCAAAAATCGCGTTCTGACCCTCTTGGAGGGCATCCTCGATACACGGAATATCGCCCGATGACTCCAGCTCAAGTACTGGCAAAATCAGCGAGTCTTGGCTGACAAAAAATATGCCCGAGTCCTTCGATACGAACTCCGAGTTTTCCTTCTGCACACTTTGGGGAGCAACCGCTTCCAAGCCTTCAGAACTTCGTACCGCTGCCGGCAAACTGAGCTTTGATGCGGGAGGGGGCTTATGTGAAATTTCGTCAAAAATTTTCGAGCGCGCAAACACCTCGTCTTTAGTCCTAGACCCCAACGCAGAAGCGTTTTGCTGCCCTAATACAAGCGCTTCTTCATGAAGGCTTTTTTGACAATTCGCGCAACGCTGAGCCGCAAGGCCATCAATTAGCTGCGAAGAACAATGTGGGCAGCGCTTCAAAGCTCACCTCAAAAAAAAACGCACGCTGGCGCGAAACTCTTTAGTACTCAGTCTTGGCGAGCAGTACCGTAACGTTGTCGGGTCCGCCATTGACGTTTGCCGCAATAACCAATTGTCGGCATGCATCGGCTAAATCATTACCGTGATCCTGCAAAATTTGCTCTATTTGCGGCAACTTCACGGGGTCCGACAAGCCATCAGAACACAACAAATATATATCCCCATCTTTGTGGTCAAAAAACTTCGTTTCGACTTCTACAGTCTCGGCCAAACCAATAGCCTTGGTGATAACGTTTTTGTACGGAAAACTCGCCAAATCCTGTGGTCGCAAAATTCCCATGCGAATGTACTCATTGGCCAGCGAATGGTCCTCGCTAATCTGCTCCAACTTCCCATCCCTAAAACGGTACGCTCGCGAATCCCCCACATGTCCAATAAATACGCCCTCTTCCACAAAATACGCGCCCACAACCGTCGTCCCCATCCCGCTGTAGCGCTCCACCGTCGAAGCCTCTTTATTAATGACTGTGTTGGCTAAAACCATAGACGCAATCAAGCGCCGCTCCTCACGCGAAGCAGGTTTCTTGCGCTTATAAGGCCAGGGCGTCAAATCTATCGGCTCCTCTTGCCCCTTGGTTTTCTCATAAAACGCCGATATCTCATTGATTGCCATGCGACTGGCCACCTCGCCCGACTGATGGCCGCCCATCCCGTCCGCTACAAGGCAAAACGCTTCCACGGGTGAAATGTGAAAACTATCCTCATTATGGTCTCGCACCATTCCAGTGTCAGTTATACCCGCGCAAATTAACCGCATCTTTAAGCCTCCACTGCATTGCCGCAGCAAAAAATTCGCTCCAAAACCATCACCACTGCCGCAATGGCTAAACTTACGATTAACATAGCAAAATCGCATTGACAAGTTTCTCACAACGATTGCCTAAATCGACACTTCGCTTTTTTATTCACTGGCAGGGGGGCTTTGGCCCCCCTTCGCGCAAGCTTCCCTCAGGATCAGCGGCTTCGCGCATTGTTTTATGCATTGTATGCGCTCATATCGCGCATCCAATGCATAAAATGCGCTCAGGCGCCGCTTCTTCGGGTGATCTTGCGCTACCCCCCCAGTCTCTAGAAAAACACTTCTCTTTGATGACAAGTCACGCTTTCATCGCGTTAAAGAAACTCTGATTAATTCAATGTTTACGACCTTTGCTCTTGTGGGGGGAGCGCCCCTCTACGCGTCAACTCCGCGCTACGCTTGGGTTTGCCGCTGCCCCCCCAACGGGGGCTCAAGCCCCCGTAACGCCCCCACAGCGATTAATCAGAGCATCCTTAAGCAATCGCCCCGCTCGACATTCTACCCCCAAACAAGTTCGACCTCTTTGCCCCAAAAACCCACGCCAAGCTTGGTAATGTGGCGGTATTGCTTGTCCTCCAAGATGGCGGCGTAGCGTTTTTCCTCAATTTGAGCCAACGCCCTACTCGCCGCTTCCTGCAAATCTTCGC
>JBBAEA010000137.1:0-9088 GCA_041656175.1 Bradymonadales bacterium
AAAAGCTATAGCGAGTGGGCAGAGGGGCGTTTACCGACAGAGGCTGAGTGGGAGCGAGCTGCTAAGGGAACGACGCACCGACGTTTTCCGTGGGGTGATGAATGCCCATCATCGTGGAATAAGGTTTGTACAGGGGCAGAGTGGACTGAAACAACGGCAAAAGCCAATTGTAATGAATCGTATTGCAAAGATGGTTTTGAATACACTTCGCCAGTGGATCAGTTCCCATCGGGGAAGTCGCCCGACGGGTTATACGATATGGCAGGGAATCTTTGGGAGTGGACAAGCGATTGGTGGAGGCGAGAATATACATCGGCTGCCGTTACCAACCCCACGGGTCCTGAGACTGGTCAGACCCGTGTCATGCGCGGTACTAACTGGGGCAGCTACGGCAACACCTTGCGTGCCGCGTATCGCAACAACAGCCACCCCTACTACCGCTACAGCTACATTGGGCTGCGGTGCGCAAGTTCAGTTCCCTGAACCCTCATCACCTTTCCCCTAGGGCAGCCGTAGGGCAGGTTTCAAACCTGCCCCTACACCAACACCTCCCCCTACGACCACCCCGCCACAAAACCACGCCATGGACTATCGGAAATTGTTCGTGCAACAAAGACGTTTTCGTCGCAGCGTATCAACGAATACCGCAAAGGATCCAAGCCAAAATTGTGGCAACGCAATTATTACGAACGCATCATCCGTAACGAATCCGAGATGGAAAAATTCCACGCATATATTCGGGACAACCCTATCCGCTGGAAGATGGATTCATTATATACCAGTGAGCCGTATGGCCAGGTTTCAAAGCTGCCCCCTGAGGCCATAAAATAAACTCCTCCCGTAGTGACCCGTTTTGGGGGAAACTCTGCGTAGTTGGTGGCTTTCCAGAGCTCTACGGACAAAGTCGGGATAAAATGATTGAAAAGTGAGATCGCATAATGCAGAAAAAAAGGCAGCAACACATGTTGATGCCTTTTGTCGATACGATTATGCCTTTAACTAATCCTTGCATTTACCAGTTGCATCGTCGCAGCCATTATTATAGTCGCATGTCTCGATAACATCCACGTACTTAGCACCCATAGTATTATCTTTAAGGGTAACACATTCATAGCGATCAGAACGATTATAAATATGGTCACATACAAACATTTCCCCAAGTGTATCACAGCTTATAAAACAATTTGCTTTGTTATCTTTTTCAATTTTACAATGGTGCTTATCCAATTCGCTACAATTCACTGTATCGACTTTTCCGTCAAGGCAACGCAATACTATTTCGTTGTCACATTTCTCTGTGTAGTTTTTCTCATTGCAAGGCTTGCCTTCTTCATCGTGTAATTTCTTGCATTTACCTGTTGCTTCGTCGCAGCCATTAAGACACGATTCAGTATTGTGAAGTGTTTTACCTAAACTGCCATCTTTAAGAGTATAACATCTGTCAATGTATGAGATACTAAACGGTTGTTCCTCTTGCCCGCAACGATAAGTATCTTCATTTGCTTGAGTACATTGTTTAAAGCATTTTACAATATCTTCCCCATCTTCCACAAGAGTTCCACATTTTCCACCTTCTGCTTTTTCTGCACAGTTGATGGCTTCAACATAAGTCCCGTTGCAGATGAGTGCAACATTGTTAACACATTTATTCACATAATTTTCATCGCAATCTTTGCCTACTTCATCCTCATCTTCATCCTTTGTACAAGACGCTACGCCGCCAGACACAACACACTTACTACTAGGAACTTGTTTTTCACATATAAGGTCAACAAGCTTCCCATCTTTACACTGCGTAATACCCGTCGCTGCACTATTACATACATCTTTATGCGTTTCGGCATTGCAGCTATTGCGCCCATTGTCATCGTCACAGGCGTTGGCACCCGTAGTTAGAACACCTAGCAATAAGATCCATACAAACTTTTTTAACCATACTTTCCTCAAAAAAAAAGAGCTTCCCTTGAAGCTTAAAAATTAACGTCCTTGAAGACCTAAACACGCCTTCGCCTGGAGTCTATCATAACGAATTATTGTGGATTGTAAACGTAAATACGGCCACATACAGTGTTTTGTTTCTTGGATAGCTGAATACTATTCGATGTTTATATGGATATATTGAACTTTATGCGGCTTGCGATGGATTAAGAACGATCAAGTTTGCGAGTAGGAGCTTAGTTTATACTGCTTGAGGGAAGCCGCAAAGTCTTGTTTCGCCAAAAACTGGACGGGGCGTCGCGGGGTGTCCCCGCGGAGGGGGTAGTGGCAAACCCGCGCACAGCGCGGGGTTGACACGTAGGGGGAGACTTCCCCCACAAAAAAATAGCCTAGGAAATTATCAAGTTTACGACTTTGCGATTGCCCTGTATACAGCGTCCCTAGCCAAAACGTTCTTAGCAGTGCATAGAAAAGATGGCGCAGCGCGCGTCTGCGCCTATAGTCTCGCTTATTTTAGGGGAAAGTTCATCGAATTATGCGAGGATGACAAGACGTAGTTATAACGCAAGTCTAGGGTGCTAAAGAGGTTGAAGTCGTAACCTTGTCGCTTGGATTTGTAGGCTGAAATCGAAACATATAGGCTCGCATAACTGAGATCGTCGTCGAGCTGCAGCTCTTGCGGTAGAAATTCAACGGAACTCGCCGAGCCAGGAGCGTAGAATTGCCACAACAGTTTGCTGCCTTTGTTTGTGTATTGGTGGATACTTAAGCTGTAGTAATCGACGTTATGCGGGTTTTCGATGCTCCACGAAAGGAAGCCTTGGGAGAGAATGGAGTCGATGGAGTTTGACTCAAAAATCGGAATTCCCATGACGGGTCCCATGGCGAGTGTTTGGGAGCTGGGGAAGACGGAGTAGTCGTATACGACAGAGCTGGGATTGGAATAGTTGGTGTATGCCCCTGTGATGACGGTGAAATAACAGCCTTCCAACGCTGCACGCAGGGGGGGCATTTTATTGATAGTAACTAAATCGTTTGTTGAGCTTCCTCGCATAAAGCCCCCGATGTAACCTTCGTTTCCGACAAATAGGAAGGCGGAGGCTTGCACGACGTTGGGCCCGCTTTTAAGGGGAGCATCGAGTAGTTTAACGGAAAGGCTTTGGTTGAGGGGGAGTGTGCATTCGAGATCAACTTTAATCTCTTGGTCGTCGGTGACAAAGAGGTGTCGTTTCATGCCGATGAAACGTGCATCAAAGCTACCAGTTTGTTTATCGTAGAGGCCGCAAAGTAGCGCGAGTGCAACGTCGCCAGAGCGAGCACGAATTTTGTAATCTCCCTTGTCGTTAAATACAATATTGACGTCACCTTCAGCGTTTGAGCCGACGTATGCGCCGATTTGGGATTGCACAACGACGGCGGCCTTGATTTTGTTGGGGTCGGATTCTAGTGCGACTTTGTCAAAACCAGTGGCGGTACCTACAAAATAAGAAGGTTTGGGCGTATAGGGAATGGTGATCTCGATGGGGTTGATGTCGTTAGGATCGGGCGGTGGGGGAGGCGGTGGTGGGGGAGTTGTGCTATCGGAGTAGATGCGCTCTTTATCGAGGAAAAGCGTGACGATTTTTGCATTCACCGATTGCAAAGTATTACAACTGTAGCCTTCTGCACATGCGTAAACATTTTGTGGTCCATAGAGTCTTGCATCAAAAAACGATGCTAATCCTTCGGCGTTAACGGCTTTTCGCAACGCGTTTGGCCCTAAGCCAATTTGCACCACGGCGCTAGGAATAACATTGCCAGAATCGACCTCGCGTACGCTAACGTTGATGTTGCCATCGAGGGTGCCCCCGCCTGCGCCCGACAAGACGCCGCTTTGCCTAAAGTATTTAAGTGTTGCGTTTTGACTTTGCTCGTTGTGCGAAAGAACAAGTTCGGCTTCTCCTGCTTCGTGGGCGGGAGCTATAAAGTGCAGCAGGTTAGTGTCGACGTACTCAAAGTCTATGTCTTCACCCGAGAGCGTGAGTTTCATGGCGGGATCAAAGCCTTGCCCTGTTACCGCGATTTTTGCCCCACCAATCATTGGGGAAGAGTTGGGTAGTAGGGCAAAGAGCGCCAGATTGGCATCGTAGTGGTAGCGCTCATCGCTATTAAAGAGCTCGTCGTCCTTCGCGATGCTAAGCGCTGCAAAACCGCTTCCTGCTGGAGTTTTAAGGCTAGCGCTCGTTGCGTTTACGACGTTTAGCGCTTGCGCCTCTTGGCTCCCAAAGTAAACGCGCATAGCGGGGCTAAAGTTTTTGCCCTTAAGCGTGACAAGCTGACCACCCGCGCTTGGCCCATGTTTTGGCGTTAAACTATCGATAACGGGCTCTGAAATATAACGATACTTCGTTGGATGTACTAAATTACCTAATTTTACAACGACTTCGCCAGCCACAGCTGCGGACGGAACACGAAGTTTTATGTAATGACTACTGCGCTCTACAACTTCGGCTTGTTGCGTTCCAAAATATACGTTCGCTTGAGCAGAAAGATTTTTTCCGCCAATAACCAGGGTATTTCCTCCTTGCAAAGGACCTTGCGCGGGGTAGAGCGTTAAAAGCGCCGCGTCGCTACTTTGCTCTACATAATGAATCGCACTCTCAAAGCGTAGCTGCGAGAGCCCAAGGTTAAGTACAAGATCGTAGCTTCCGATAGCATGCTTTGGCGCACGAACGCTGATGGTATCGGCGCTTGCCCCTATAATCGCGGCTTCGCGTCCGCCTATGAAGACCTTGCGATTAGCTTGTTCTAAGGCAGAGCCATGGATTTTTATCGTATTTTCTACGGTGTAATTTAATACAGTTGGGTAAAAATTCTCTATTTTGGGGTTTGGTAGAATTTCAAGCGCTTCACGGAGCAAGTCCACGCCAAATGCATTCACGATGCGAACGTCGTGTTTGCCTAGCGCAAGCGACGGAATGATGCCCGAAATCGTGTTATGGTTTTCGATTTTTAACTCATGTGGAGTCGCGCCACCGATGCTGATGCTCAACGGCTCATGAAAGCCCGTTCCGCGTAAAACGAAGGCCACATCGATTTTTTCGTTCACAGCATTGGGTGCGAACTCCATGATTTGCGCTGCTTCAGTGTAACAAAACGCGTCGTCAAGTACCACGCGCTCCTCGCCCTTTTGCAGCGCGACGTCGACGCAGCCAAAATCGGCGAGTGGCGGGAATACTCGCAGCGTTTTATCGCTCACGAATATCACCGATGCTACGGGAATATTGCCAAATAAAACAGACGTGTTCTCCGAAAACCCTTGCCCACGTATGCGCAGTTCGTAGCCACCCGAAGTGCCGCCACTATTGGGAACGACTGCTTCTATGGCGAGTGGATCTGGCTTTGGTATCGTTTCTTTGTCCTCGGGATCTGGAGTGATATCGATGGGTCCCGGAGGATCTGTAGGATCCTTTTGCTCGCCCGGATCTTTTGGATGAACAATAGGCGGTGGTGGTTTGGGGTCTTCTTTTTTGTATTTTACGTACTTATCAAGATCTATACAAGAACTGAGTAAGAAGGAACAAGCAAAAAGAAAAAATATTATTTTGTTTAATTTCATGGCATTGTTAAAGTTTGAAGAATGCAATGTTTGCAAAGGATACGCTCATCGCGTTCTAGAATGATATAGCTGCAAAATGCGCTTATGGAAACTCTGATTTATCTCTGATCTATATTGTGGGGCTCTGCCCCAAACCCCGCTAAGGGCTATCGCCCTTAGAACCCTTCCTTTGTGTAACATATTGATTTTATTGGCTTTTATTTTGAAAGCTCGCCTGCCTCTCTTTAGCTTCGTTAGCTCTTTTTTGATAGTTTTTTGAATTAAACAGAGCATCCTTATATATACCAAAGGCTAATTTTTTTAATATGCAATGTGCCCGAACTCGATGAATTAGAGTTATAGCCCGCGATGCGGAAGTGCAGCTTTTGGTATGCGGCTTTTGGTATGGGGTAGGGGCCATAGACTTTAAGGCTCGTGCTTGTTTCGATGACTTCGCTTTGGCCGATGTATTGCGCATCGTGGAAGTAGGCGATTTTGAGTTTATGGGGGCCAGTTGCAAGAACCTTGAGCTCAATGCTGATATAGACTTCGCTACGCTTGCTGACGTCCTTCACATCAAAGCCTAGGTATTTATTCAAAAAGTCCGCTTCAGCAGCATCACCCCAAGAGCCTGTGCTCCAGTACGGGCCACTAATAATACTACTATTCTTAAGCCCAACAACGCTAATTTCGGGGAGCTCAAGCACTTGAGCTTCTGTAAAGCTCCACTCCTTGAGTAACTGTTTTTTGGGTACGCAGCTGCCCTTTGTGAGTTTACATTGTTCGCAGCTTGGTAGCCCGTCGGGCTCCCAGTCAACGTCGGGATCAAAACTTGCACACGTGTTATGGTTGAGATTATCGCCATCGCAAAGCTCATCGCCGTTTACAATGCCGTCGCCGCATTCGACGATTTCTTTGCAGCTCCCCTGTGCAAGTTCACAGTTTACGCAGCTAGGTTGCCCGTTAGCCTCCCAGCGGCGCTTATCGTCAAAATCGCTGCAAACTTTGTTGTTTAAATTTGTGCTGTCGCAATCCTCGCCTGCATCGATAATTCCATCGCCACAAATTACCGCTTTGACGCAACCCTCAAGTGTGCAAACAGGAGTGCTACCCTCGCAGGTTTTTTCGCTCCAAACACCATCAACGCATACGCGATATACGTCGTTTACACACTCCTTATTGCCATCGCGGCAAGCAGGCACACACGCGCTTTTGTCGAATTTACAGTGCTCATCGCAAAGAATTTCGCCGCTACCAAAACCAAGACTCCTACACGTCTCCTCGCCGAACTCTTCACCGTCGCAGTCTTCTTGAGTTTTTTGTAAAACCCCATCCCCGCAACGCGGTCCTAGTTCCAAGCAAGTTCCCTTGCAGTGCCCATACGTTCCATTCATCGCCCCATCATCGCAAGACTCGCCGGCCTCTAAAACCCCATTGCCGCAAACCGCGTAATTACATAGGCTTTTATCGAATTTACAGCGCGCACCACAACGAAGTTCGCCACCAAAAAAGCCTAAACTTTCACAAGTTTTGAGCGGCTGCCCATCGCAATCCTCACCAGATTCGACAATATTATTGCCACAGACGGGTTTGGGCGTCTCGCCACCTGGATCTAGGGGATTAGGATCTACAGGATCTTTTTCTTCCTCTTTTTTGGGAGCAGGGCTGTGATAGACCTCAACGCAACTTACGGCAAAACTGCAAAGCAGAAGCCAAATCGCATATATCCAAAGTCTTTTAGACATTGTTTTTTCCCACGTAAAAGGTGAACAAAAAACCCCTTTACACAGTATAGCAGAAGCTTTGGCTATTTCATCTGTAATATACAAAAAAAGCGCAGCGATCACTCACTGCGCCAAAAGATAGGTTTGTTTCACCACTTTAGAGCTGCCACGCTTTGCGCTTTTGCTCTCGAACTTTTATTTACTGCTAGCTCCACTAGCCTTTGAAGCGGGTTTTGCGGATTTTTTGGGTGCCACGGCGGGGACGCTCTGCACCAAACCTGTTGTTAAATCAATAACTTGGTCAAATTCAGCAGCCGATAGTTTAATAGTAACTAGTACGTTACTGTCTTTTGCGCTCGCGCTCACTGCCTTAATAAGGAAGTCGATGCCTAGGCTTTTAACATCTTCGCTGTTGCCTGCGTCTGTTAATAGTTTTGTGAGGTACGTCGCGACGCTTGCAGCCGCTTGTTTGGAAACAAGGTTGGACTTCGCACTAACGTCTAAGCCTTTTTGAAAATCGATGCTTAAATTTCCAGCTTTGAGGTCTCCCGCGTTAACTTTCCCAAGCCCGTCTTCAGTGAGGTCGGCGATGGGGTCGTTTTTGCCGAGTCTTTCGCGGATCTTTGTGTTTAGGGCATAGGCAAACCAGCTGTCTTTATTCTTACTCGCACTCTTGATCTGTGCGGCCAAAGCGGTGTTTTTCTTCAAATCGCCCTTGCCCCCTGCTTTCACAACATCAATGACGCTCTTTAAACGTCCTTCCGAACCAACGGCGAGTACGTTGCCAAAGACTGTCATACACTCGTTCGCTCTTTTGGTGCAGAAGTAATCGACTTCGCTGTGTGTGCGGACGTCGATTTTATCGTGTGCAAGTAGCGGACGGTAGGCTTCTAAGTGTTTTTTGGCTTCAAAAAACACGATGTGTGCACCGCGCTCTACATCAGCAGGTACGCCCACGACGATGCGTTTGACGTCGGTTTTGGAGTCAAAACCCGCAGCTTCCAAACCCGTAAGTGCCTGTTTCGTGTCAGCATCTGTTAAGAAAAATGCCATTAAATCGTCGTAGAGCTTGCGTTTGGAAAATCTTTCCATATCGACCGCGCCAACTCCCACGTAGTCGCTCGACAACCATTCGACAGTGTCTACATCCTTTGCTTGTGCCTGGCTAACAAAAACAAATATCAACAGTAATCCCAATATCCAAGTTCTCTTCATGGCGAAACTCCTTATCCTCATGAAACAATCTTTGCTAACCCCCGTTCCCTCCCTTCAATACGCCCCAAGGGCGACTCTATTTAATTTCATTGCGTTTCGCAACGACTTTCAAGTAGCCTCTTACGTGATTTTT
This sequence comes from Bradymonadales bacterium, assembly GCA_041656175.1. Taxonomy (GTDB): domain Bacteria; phylum Myxococcota_A; class Bradymonadia; order UBA4248; family UBA4248; genus JBBAEA01. Next base: position 8,588 of record JBBAEA010000137.1, read on the forward strand.
AGCAATAATCCGCACGATTGCTTGCTAAATCACGATTTTATACCCATAACGACTTTCTTCTTGGGTGGGGGCTTAGGCGCCCCCTACGCCCGAGCCTCACTCAAAATTCGCTAAAAACTGCATCATATTGTGCGTTGTATTCGCTAAACGCTCATTCAACGCACAATATGCATTTTTTGCGAATTTTTTCGCGGGGTCTCGGTCTACCCCCCTAGCACCGTTCACGCGCATAGCTTCTAAACACGTAGCGTTGCAAGGCAGAGGCATAGACTAAGGGCTTTTGTTCAGGACTCCCCGCGTGCTCATCATTACGGAAATCTTTTATGCCCAAATCAACAACATTGTTGTTGTAAGAAGAGGCCTTTGCTCTGAAGCAAAACCTCGCCATTAAAAACCTTTGCGCGACTAGAAATGGTGAATTTAATTTTACAAATCCGATACAGTTTTAAACAAAATGAGACATTTTGTAGAGAATCATGACTTGATAATGCTAATTAAATA
>JBBAEA010000138.1:0-9074 GCA_041656175.1 Bradymonadales bacterium
AGGAGCAAAGCATGCCGAATAAAGATTTTTGCGCCATATGTGGCGATGATATTACAGACGAAGAGGTTTGTATGTGTAACAATTGCGGCGACATTTGCTGTTGTGTGTGTTACAACGCGAGCATGGAGTTATGCGACCGTTGCTCGGCAGAAGAGGAAGAACTTTATGCGCAGCGTCACGGTAGCCCCTTTGGGGACATACACGGCGCGCCGGATGGGGGTTGAGGTGGTTGTCATGGGCATAGAAGAAATGGTCGGGGCGGCAATCGAGTACATACTTACAGCGGATAACCAGCGCGAGGCGTACATGGAGGTCAGCCGCCAAATGCAGAAGCACGGCGCGAAAGTATACCTGCACTTTGTCTGCCAGTACATGAAGGCATTGGACTTGATACGGGAGGCTTGCTTATGATTTGCAAATGCTGGAGCAAGCAGGGCATGTTTGCCCTACGGATAGATAGCTACGACAAGCAAGGCACTAACAGGATAGGAACCGCCAAACAGCAACGCGAGAAGGACATCTGCCTAACCTGCACCCTGCCTGTGTGCAAGGGAAATTGCCCAAAGGTAAGGCGGGCATAGGAGGAACTATGTGTAAGATTTGCGGGAATAGCATTTGCAGCGAGGGGAATTACTGGGAAATGTTTTATGCCGACGACAACGACAGCGAAAACAATGAAGATAGCGAGGATGAGGACGATGACGAAGTATAAGGCAACCATTTACGGGAGCAAGGGTATTGGGAAAGTCGAAATCAACAATCTCTTTGACAGTCTCGCCGAAGCCCGTATTGCCGTCAACCAGTGGTGCGCCGACTTACTCCGGCACGGAGCGCATATGGTCGTTGAAACCGTTGAGACGGAGGAAGAAGAATGAAAAGGGTGCTTAAAGCCGAGGTTCTTGCAGATAAATCCCTCATGACCGAAGCGGAGTGGCGGGCACAGCGCCGCGTCGGAATAGGCGGAAGCGACGCGGCGGGCATCCTCGGGCTGAACCCTTACAGCTCTGCCTTTCAGGTTTATTGCGACAAAATCGGGCTGACTGACGGCGATGAGGACAATGAGGCGATGCGTCAGGGGCGCGACTTTGAGGCTTATGTTGCCGGGCGTTTCGAAGAAGCAACCGGCAAAAAAACAAAAAATTGTAATTATGTACTCATTAGCCGCAAGCACCCTTATGCAATAGCTAACGTTGACCGCCTTATCGTCGGAGAGAAAGCCGGGCTTGAGTGTAAGACCACGAGTGTACTCAATAAAACGGATTTTAGCGCGGGAGACGTGCCCCCGCAGTATTACGTGCAGTGTATGCACTACATTGCTGTTACCGGGGCGGAACGCTGGTACTTAGCAATACTTGTGTTAAACAAAGGATTCCATGTCTTTACCATCGAGCGCAACGAAGAGGAGATACAGGCACTTATGTCGGCAGAGGAAACGTTTTGGCGGGAGAATGTCTTGGCAAAGCAAGAGCCTGCTCCGGACGGAAGCAAGAAGGCGGGAGAGATAATCAAGAGCCTCTATGGGTGGGGGCGCGACGATTTAGAATGCGATTTAACTCCTTTCGAGAACGAACTCGCCGCCCTTGTGGGCGTAAAGGCACAAATCAAGGAATTAGAGGGCAAGGAAGATTTTTTAAAGCAAAGCATCCAAGCCTATATGAAAGAGGCTACGGTGGGCAAATATGACCGCTACAGCGTGTACTGGCGAAACGAACTGCGCTGCGGTATAGATACGGAGCGCCTTAAAAAAGAGCAACCTGAGCTGGTAAAGGCCTACACGAAAACCACCTCTCAACGGAAATTTATTATAAAGGAGATAAAAGACACATGACGCAAACTAATCAGAAAGGGATTATATCCCAAGCGACAGCAGATGTGGCGGAGGCAAAAAAGCCGCAAACGCTCATCGGCTACGTCAAAGAGATGGAGGGTCAGTTCGCCAAAGCTTTGCCGCGGGTTATGACTCCGGAGCGTTTTACCCGGATAGCCCTTACGGCACTACGCAACACCCCCGCACTCATGAAGTGCTCGAAGGAGAGCTTCCTCGGCGCCCTTATGAACGCCGCACAGTTGGGCTTAGAACCTAACACACCGCTCGGGCAGGCTTACCTGATACCCTACGGCGGGCAGTGTCAGTTCCAAATCGGATACAAGGGCTTGATTGACCTTGCGTACAGGAGCGGGGAAATTACCACCATGCAGGCGCACGTCGTACACGAAAACGATGTTTTCGATTATGAGTACGGCATCGAGCCTAAGCTCAAGCACGTACCTGCAAAAAGCGACCCCGGCAAGCCGGCATATGTATATGCTACGTTCTCCCTCAAAAACGGTGGATACAGCTTTGAGGTCATGAGCATGGACAATGTGCGCGAGTTTGCAAAGAAGTACTCGAAAGCGTTTAACAACGGCCCGTGGCAAACGAACTTTGAAGAGATGGCGAAGAAAACGGTACTTAAAAAGGTCTTGAAGTATGCGCCTATCCGCAGTGATTTTCTTACCGCCGCATTTGTAACCGACGACAAGACCGCCACGTATGACGACGCGACCGACAGCGTTGTAATCGATTATGAGACCGGGGAGGTTTCAGACGGCGCTCAAACCGCGCAGGCGACATGATCACCTTTACGGTTCCCGGCCAGCCGCAAGGCAAAGGCCGCCCGAGGTTTGCAAAGGTCGGGGGGTATGTGAAAGCGTATACCCCCGAGCAAACCGCAAGCTATGAGAGCTTTATCAAGCTGGCGTATTACAAAGCAGGGGGCGGGATGTCGGAAAAGCCCGTTAAATTGACTGTCAGGGCGTTTTATCTCGTGCCCGATAGCTGGAGCAAGAAGAAGAGAATAGCCGCTCTTGGCGGCGGTGTGCGCCCCACAGTGAAGCCTGATATAGACAACATAGTAAAGGTCGTATGCGACGCTCTCAACGAGCTTGCTTACTCGGATGATAAGCAAATAGTGGCTTTAGAATGCTACAAGCATTACGACGTTGCGCCGAGGGTGGAGATAGAGATAAAGGAGGTTGTATGACGACTGAAAGCAAACTCGACATTGCGTCTAACAAGGCCGAATTTATCAGCCGTATATCTTGTGCGGAGCGTGAAGGGGTAGATTTTTTGCTTAATTACCTTGATGCATCCGGATTTTTCGAAGCTCCCGCAAGCACTAAGTATCATATGAGTTGCGAGGGCGGGTTATGTAAGCACAGCCTTAGCGTGTGCGACCGCCTGTTAAACAACCTTGAGGCTAAGCTGCGATACCCTACAGAAACCCTTGTTATCTGCGCTCTGCTGCACGATGTATGTAAGGCTAATTACTACGCCGTAGATTACCGTAACGTCAAGCAACCCAGCGGCACGTGGGCAAAGGAGCCGTACTACACAGTCAAGGACGGATTCCCTTACGGCCACGGCGAGAAATCCGTCTATATTGTTGGGAAACACGTTTGTCTTACTGACGATGAAGCAATGGCTATACGCTGGCACATGGGTGCTTTCGACGAGGCTCACAAAGGCGGCAGTATGCGCTCGGACAGGTGTTTAAGGATTATCCGCTTGCGCTGCATCTACATATTGCAGACTTGCAGGCAACGTACTTAGATGAGTAGGAGGCAGCCCAATGAAAGCATATGAGAAACCCAAGATTGAGGGCAACAGGCGAGAGCTGTGCAATATCATCTACAGGGCGGCCCTTGAGGTAAACCGGACCAAAGACGAAATAGAACTTATTTTGTTCCCCGGCGTAAAGCCCGGAAGCAAAGACCGTCAAATACGTGACCTTGTAAGCGACATAAAGAAATATGCACCCGTGGTTAGTCCGTCAGACGGTAAAGGATTTAAAATCTTGAGGCGCAGAACCCCGGAGAACATAGCTGCGGCCCGGCATCAGATAGCCGAGTACTATAGCAGGATAGCGGATTTTAAGGCCAGTATAGACCCGCTTGAAGAGTTTGTAGAAGGGAGGTGATAGCTTGAGCGTCGGGCTAAGAAATTTTCTGCTCGATTGCGAAATGAATCCTAAAATGGACTTGCTGGAATCCGAATTCGGAACGAAGGGATTCGGAGTGATGATAAAACTGTATCAGTACATACTCGGCAAGTCGTACTTTGTGAAATGGGATATGGATGTAGGGTTGACGTTCTGTCGGAAATGGTGTCCGGATGTGGGTATCAACCTTGTTTCTGAAGTAGTGGATTGCGCACTAAGGCGTGGCATCTTTGATAAACCTTTGTTTGAACAGTACGGAATTCTGACAAGCAAGCGAATTCAAGAGTCGTACCTATTCGGCGCAAAACGCTTTAAAAGAGTGGAACTTCTTTATGAGTATCTACATCCTTCCATTTGCACTTTTTTAGAGATTGTAAACATTTCGGGTAGAATTGTAAGCAAAAAGATGGAAAATGTATGCATTTTACCACCTATAGAAAAGAAGAGAATAGAACTGAATAGAACAGAAGAAGAAAAGGCTCCGCCGCTTCAGGAAATACCTCCTTCTTCATTCTCTTACGGTGAGGCGAAATGCCTTTACGAACAATACGCCCCTACGTATTTCAAAGCTGAATACGCCGAAGAAAACGTAGATACGGACTACCGCAACGGGCAAGCCTTCGAAAGCGCCAAATCCGATGAGCGCGACCCGTTAGCCGAGGAGTCTTTTATAGAACTCCTTAAACGCGCCGAAAAAGCCGAGTACCTTAAAACGCGCAAGAATATCGGGCTTAGGCAAATCATTGAGTGGCGAGGCTCTATCATGGCGGGCAAGTATGACACCTTATTTAAAAAGGAGGGAGGAGACAGTGGAAATAAGCGAGCTGAGCCGCATATCCCCGAACATCTCAAAAAGCGCATTTGAGCGCGCCGAGGAACGGATTAAAAAAAACAACCCCGAGGTATATGCCGCATACATGAAACTAAACGAGGTCAGTGGCTACAGCAATCTGGGCTACGACGACAAACTAATAATCTGCAAAGACCGCGCCGAATCATATAATCGCAGGAAGGGGAGTTTAAACACTCGCAGGGACAAAGACGGCAATATCCGCCCCGGATGGGATTACGACTGTCCGATATGTCAAAATCGCGGTAATTACGCGTACTATGTCGATAAGCCTCAAGGTAATGACGATACAGGAGAGACGCCGCGGGTGAACTATGCTTTTTGCAGCTGCATGGACATTCGGGAAAACAAGGTTCGCGCTGAGGCTTCCGGATTAGGTCATAAAGCAGATGTTTACACCTTCGACAGATTCGACGACGACGAAGATTGGAAGTTGATGATAAAACTAAGCGCGCAAAGCTATGTCAAAAGACCGCAGGGTTGGTTTTTTGTAGGCGGCTCGCCCGGCACAGGGAAAACGCATATCTGCACGGCAATCACCTCGGAACTAATTAAAAAGGGACACAAAGCTCGATGGGTGCAGTGGGTTGACACGGTAACGAGGCTAAAACAGATAAAGACGGACAGCTACGAGTATGGGCGCGAAATACAATCGCTGAAATCTTATCCAGTGCTGTACATAGACGATTTCTTCAAACCCAAAGGATTGCAGGACAAAGGGCCTACGGAAGCCGACATTGATATTGCTTTCGATGTTTTAAACTTTCGATATAACGCTGATCTGCCGACTATCATAAGTTCCGAACGTATGACCGATGAGCTTGTAAGGCTTGACGAAGCCACAGGGAGCCGGATTGTAGAAAAAGCCAAATACCACAAATTCGATATTGCCGGAGGCCCCGACAGAAATTACAGGTTCAAGGAGTGACTATGAGTAGTAGAATTGAACGTCGCCTGCGCAAAATCGCCCGACTTAACACCGCGGCAGAGGTCAGCATCATGCGGTGGACGCGGTTTGAGCTGAGCGACAAATACAAAGACATCTGCGCAAGGGCGCGGATATTTAGGAGGGAACATGAACAAAACAAAGATAGATTGGTGCGATGCTACAATTAACCCCGTAGTCGGATGCTCTCGGGGCTGCGAATATTGCTACGCCCGCAAAATCAACGACAGGTTCCATATCGTGCCTGATTTTAGTAAGCCGCAGTTCTTTCCAGAACGCTTGAAGCAGTTTGGAAGCAAGAAGCCTAAGAGTATTTTCGTAAATTCTATGAGCGATGCAGCGGAATGGAGTGATGAATTTATTGAGGCGACTTGCGACGCGATGAAAAATAACCCGCAGCATAATTATATTTTCCTGTCAAAAGATTTTGAAAAACTTGCGGACGGTTTTAATGATTACGCGAGAGAAAAAGGGCTTAACAAATTGGAAGATAGACTTTTTTTAGGCTTGACTTTCGAGGGCGGCGACTTTTATTTGGGCGATTATCGCCCCGATTTTTATAACTTTGAGCCACTGTTAAACAGGATTGATTTTATTGACGATATTTGCGGTGAGGGTTGTGCGCTTATAATTATTGGCGCAGAAACGGGCAATCGGCACGAAAAAATTATTCCGCACAAGGAATGGATTGACGACATCGTGCGTGAGGCCGACAGGTGCGGCATACCCGTGTTTATGAAAGAATCCCTCCGCAACATCATGGGCGCCGACTTCCGGCAGGATAAGCTGATATGGGCGACAGAATAGAACGCCGCCTCCGCGCCATCGCCCGGCTTAACAGCAAGGCAGAGCAGGCTATCCGCCACTGGGAGTGGTGGTCGCGGACGGAGAGGTATAAGAGCATTGTAGCGAGGATGGAGTATTTTAGGAGGATAGGGACATGAAAATAGTATTTGCAAAACACGAAGACCCAAAGGAATACGCTTTCGAGGTGCAGCCCGGACAGCAGATAGAGAAAGGCGATTTGCTGTTTTTGGAAACCTGTCAGGGCAAGACCTTTGCCTTCGCTTCGTCAGGCACAGAGGAAGCAAGCGCGGGGGTACTGGAACGGCTCGGGGCATACATCCCCTTGAAGAAGGTGCTGGGCTATATCCCACGCGAGAGGTTTTCGGACGCGATCGTGCAAATCGGCAAAAGCATGGCAAGAAGCCAGGAATTGCCGTTTTAGGGAGGAAACCGATGAACAAATGTAAATTTTGCGGAGAGCGGATTGAAAAGGAGGATATGTATGAATGTCATCTTTGCGGGAAGCTCGTATGCGAGAAATGTCTCTGTAAGTATGATATTTGCCCGCCGTGCGCAGATGAGCGGGAAAAAGAGTACGCCAAAACGCACTTTACTCCGTACGGCAGTATTTTTTAAGAGGATGAAATAGCAATGGGAAAAGAATTTAAGGTTACATGCGATAGTTGCGGAGTAGACGTCTGGAGCAAGAAGTACTTTACGCTAAATATCCGGAAGGTAATTAACGGCAAGCAGACGATAAACCCGGCAATATATCTTTGTCCGAAGTGTTTTAGGGAGACAAAGCTGGCACTGCTTTTGTGCGATTTGGGCGAAACGGAGGAACAATGAAAATCTACATAGCCGGACGCATAACCGGCACAACGGATTACATGGAGCGGTTTGCCGCAGCAGAGGAAAGGCTAAGGGTAGCCGACTACGAGCGCACCATGAGCGGGGAGGAGTAAAATGCTGAAAGAATACAGAATCGACGATGAGGGGAGGACGCCTAAATGTGGATACTCGTGGCAATCTTGGTAATAGCCTAAATCACAACGGCCGCGCTGTATTTGGCAGGCGATGATAGGAGGGAAAACGATGTTTAAGTGTAAAAAATGCGGGTTTTTTGATTATGAACTCAAAGAAAAACCTAACGGTTCGGGAACCGCAACAGGCTTGTATTGCAAGACCTGCGGGTTTTGGCATAAGTGGATAGGCAAAGACGAGTTGGTAAGATATAAAGCTGGTTTGTATCAGGGCAAGCCCGAACCCGATACAACGGCCGAAATCGCCGCCCTGAAAGCGGAGATTGAGTGGTTGAGGGTATTAGCCGAAAAGCAAACGCCGTGTGAAATAAATGATTACATAGACGAAAATTACGAAAGACACATGGAATGCCCTATCTGCGGCTGTGGGCAGAAATTAGGAGGAGGTAACCGATGAACAAGCTGATTGAGAGGCTGGAGAGGCGAAGGACGATGAGCTGCCCGACAGAGAGTAATTATATATATTTTACGTGTGATAGATAGAGGTAGTAAGGAGGCAGGAAGTGACAAATACAGAAGTAAGGCAAATACTTAGCAGCTATCTTAATCTTTCGGGGCTAGAAAGAATAAAAAAAGACAGGCTTGACGCGGCTAAAACAGAACTCGAAAGAGCCAAGAAAGCCATAAACGAATCAATTGAAAACGCTTGGTTCCAAAAGCCCGGTATTGACAATGTCAGCGTCCGGTCATCTCCGCCTCTTGAATCATTGAATAAGGTGGAGCGGCTGGGATGCAGCAGGGCGACGCTTGATTACATAGATAATTGCGAGGGGCGTATCGAGAAGCTGCAAACGGATTATAATAGAACATTCGTTGCGCTAATGAACGCCGAAGACGAGCTAAGGGAGATAGTCAGCAAGCTGCCCCCCAGAGACCAAACGCTTGTTATTGAGCGGTACATGCAGGGCATCGACCTAGATGCAATTGCTAAGAAATATTATTACGATCCGGACTATATCAGAGTAAAGTTTAGTCGGATTTATAAAAAAATCACAAAAGCAAAGTGATAACAAAAAGTAACAAAAGTTGTGTTATAATATCATTGTGCAGTAATCCCCGACCGCACATCATCAATCCTTATCGGCATCAGGCAGTCCTCACGGGCTGTCTTTTGCTATGCTCGGAGGTTAAAATGGCGAAGGACAAATACAGCCTTGTAGAAGACAACTTAATAACGATAGAAGGCTGGGTACGCGACGGAGCCACGAATGAAGAAATTGCCAAAAGGCTCGGCATAGGCAAGACCACATTTTATAAGTATATTGCCGAGCACTCCGAACTTTCCGAACTCCTTAAAAAGGGAAAGGGCATAGTAGACACCCAAGTCGAGAACGCCTTGCTTAAGCGGGCTATGGGCTATAAGTACGAGGAGACCACGCAGGAGCTACGCGACGGCGAAATGGTCGTGACAAAGGTTGTCGTCAAGGAAGTCGCTCCCGACACCACCGCGCAAATCTTTTGGCTTAAGA
>JBBAEA010000139.1:0-9000 GCA_041656175.1 Bradymonadales bacterium
ATAGCGATCGTAAGTTAAGGCAAGCCCGGCGAACGCTTAAAGTAAAGCCATTAAATTCAGGGCATTACGCACTTGAGCGCGATCCAAGGGGCTTGCCCCTTGGTCGGAATTTGAGGCGCTAAGCCTCCCGACTTCCGCAGTAGGAATTAAAAAACATAGTATTTATGCGCACCTCTAAAAAAAACGAGGCACTACTTAAAACCGTATTTTATTTATTGAAGCGTTGTCGTTTATTTATAACGTCGGATACTTTGTCTGAACTTAACACCGAAGATTTTGCAGATCTGCGCATGTACGGGTGTCTTTGCTGAAGGCAGTTCATAAAGCCTTCCAGTTGAATTGTCACGCAGAACACTTGCCTGCATGTGGAGCAGTTCGTTTCGAAGCTGCTCAAAGCTCATTGGTAACTTCGATAAGATGTTTAATCGATACAGTGCATGTTTTGCCACAGAATATGCAAGATAACAGATCGCAATATGTGCTTTAACCCTGTCTGGTGTCCAATGATAAATCGGTCGCATTCTGAGGTCATGTTTATTAAGACGGAAAGCTTCTTCGATTTGCCAAAGACCCCTGTATCTTACCAGAAGTTCAACAGCGCTGAGGTGTTGAATATTGGTAAGGATACCGTGTAAACCGTCCCAACGTGCATCTTCTGCTATCTTTGCCTCATCGATACAAAGGTCTTCAACATTCTTCATATCAAGATATTTAGCCGTTCCACGGTTAGGAAGTACGTTGTGTATGGATAATTTACTGTTCGATTTGGCTTTTTTAAGCATCCTTTTTATCAATCGATCCCGATCGCTGCGGTCCTTGTATGCCCGCTTAGGACTGTAATTTACCACGAGGCGACGTCCCTGAACCTCATATTCATTAGACATGCAAGGCTCATTTTCAATAACGCACTTATCGTAAGTATCATTGAGGATGGAGTCTTTTACCTTTTTAGAAAGGCTCTTCAGTTTACATGCCACAATGTAGGAGATACCTTCTGCATCCATTAAAGCAAGATTCGCTTTGGAAAACATAGCTCGATCTGCAACAAGCGTCACATCGCGGACATTCATGTTCTGTCTCAAATCATTCACGGCTGATAACAAAGTCTGCGTTTCCGAAGTATTACCAGGGAACAGATAATACGATACTGGAAGACCGTGATGCGTTGTCACCAGAGCAAGCATAACCTGTACTTCACTGAATTTATTGTCTTTACTGAAACCAGGACGCTTCAGTTCATCACTTTCAAAACTTTCAAAATATAATGTTGTGACATCAAAAAACAGAACGTCAACACTTTGCTCAAATAGGCCGATAGTATTGTTACATACTACACGTTTAATATGCTCCTCATGTGTGGAAACATGATCCATCATACGATAGATTTTGTCCAAATCTATCGTAATTCCAAGATCACGCTCAAGATAGGATGCCGTTTTGCGTTTGCTTGTCGGATTAGCTAAACGGGATAATACGCAGGCTTTGAGAATCGCGTTCCACTGCGCATTTTTGCGTGTTCCCCTTAATAATGAATGATATCCGAGTTCATCATACAGATTGCCAAGAACATCGGTAATACCCGTAACGAACCGCTGCTCTTCCTGAGCATGTTCCAGGGATATACTTTCACCTTCTTCCAACGGAATCTCATTACGCTCTATCCGCGAAATAAGCTTTTCGGGACCATCATAAGGAAGCATCGGTTGACGATCATTTTCTTGCTTCAGGCGACGAATAAAGTCTTTTGCTAAAGTACGAAAGATCTCTATCTCTTCTTTTGAAACGGCGTTTCCGATGTGGCGGACTATCTTTTGCTGAACCTGCTTACCGCGACGAATTGATTCTACTATCTGAACCGAGGTCTTACCGTTAGGACGTTCTTTTAATCTTATAAACATGAAAATATCCTTTTTGCCCCCGTACGTAAATATAAATCAAAATTCATAAGGTGTCAACATATATTTTCATAAGGCACTACACTTTTGCTCTAAACAAAAATCCCCACCAATGCAAGGGAAAACTCTTCAAAAACTCCGGCTACTGCGGAAGTCAGGAAAATATGATGGGCAATCTCAAAGATTAAGATATAAGACCGACAGCATTGAGGAAGCCATTAACAAGTCTAAAGAGGATGCTTGCGATAAACTTTGCAATGATCAAGACGCGTGCAAGAAAACTTGCATTCCAAAGATTGAGCTCATGAACACCTTATGTAGATAGTTTAATCGACTGTCTATTGCCTCAACAACTGGCAGTATCGCAATAAACACCAAAGAAAAAGCACGCCATCGCGGCGTGCTTCTTCGATTTTATATCATGCTAAGCAGTTAGCATTTATAGTTCTGTAACGGGCTCAGAACACTTGTAAGCACCAAGGTCAGCCGCATCCGTAACTCCTACCCAAATACCACTCGTCTCAGGTTTATTTTTTCCCGTACCTTTGTCTGTACAAACGCGGATAAGATTGTTGCCCATATAGGCTAAAGCTGATGCGCAATACTCATGAACATCAAGAATTTCTACGATGTCAACACCTTCTTCCTCATCAGTTTTACAAATAATGGCAAGAGCGTCGGCATTCTCAAAACCTTCAACTTCATCTTTACTAAGGCAAGCAAACATATTTGTTTTCAAATCAGACGCAGCTTCCACAACTTGACTACACTTTGTCGTTAAATCTTCACCGAGCTCTACGCCGTTACGCTTCGCGCAAACAACATATACCTCATCCTTGTCAAGGTCCTTATCTTCAAACTCGACTTTGGGATTAGCAGCGACAAATTCATAGAGACCTAGGACTTCGTTAAGATCCACAGCCTGAAGCCTGCAATCTTTCAGGTTAATCTTTTCACCTAAGTTAGCGATTTCGTAGATGATGTACTGGTTTGTTCCTTCATCATCGACGTTATACACTAACTCCGAGAAAATAAGATTGGGGTCTTCCTTCGGTTTATCCTTGCAAGCGCCATCTCCAACAACAACCTCACACTTATCGTTGCAGCTAAATTTCGAATCATCATCGATTTCTTGATCAGGAAATGGGCAAACCTTTGCACCTTCAGCAAACTCTGATCCGTCGCAGGCCTCGCCTTCATCTAGAATACCGTTAATATTGCAAATATCTACGCATGCATCATTGATTTCGACTTCGCAATCGTTGCTGCAGGTAAATTTATCTTCATCGACAAGTCTTTGGCCATCGGGGCATACCTTTGCACCTTCAGCAAACTCTGATCCGTCGCAGGCCTCGCCAGCATCAAGTTTTTTGTTTCCACACTCCTTTTGCTCTTGCTCTTGATCCTTGCAAGCGCCCTCTCCAACAACAACCTCACACTTATCGTCGCAGGTAAATTTCGCTATATTATCGATTTCTTTGCCATCGGGGCATACCTTTGCACCTTCAGCAAACTTTGATCCGTCGCAGGCCTCGCCAGCATCAAGTGTGCCGTCTCCGCATTTTGCTTTTTTCCCGCTGTCGTCGTCACAAGCGTTCATCAAAGCAAGACTTGCGGCCAACGACAAGGCTAAAAATAATTTTCTCTTCATCTCTAACTCCTAAATCATGAGTAAGGGGGGTGCAGTCACGCGTAATTATCACTTTACAAACTGCTCAACTAAACCATAGCGACATGTAGCACACGTCACTGTGCTTGTTTCTAGCAAAATAAAATAAGAATGCAAATTTTCATGCCATTTTTTTTCACTGAGAGAATTTTTTACGAGTGAAAACTCTTTATTTATCGTATCAATGCGTCAGAATTTCCTTAAGCTGCCCACTCGTCTGCAACAAGACCTGCAAGACATGGCTAGTTCACTATTCTATCGGCAACCAAGTTCCCTCTACGCACTCGAATTGTTGGGCTTTCTCGGGGGCGAGCGCTTCGCCGCACAGGCATTTGCCTTGAGCGCAGACGCCGCGGTAGCCACAAACCGATGAACCACAGGCACAGCCCGACTTAAAGAGGCAAGTTTGCTTCTCCTCATTCTCGCAGCTATAACTTTGGGCATTTTTAATGTTAAAGCAGCCCCCCACTTGGCAATTCTTTTGCATCCTCAAGGTTTGACAAGATTCACGCCCGCAAACCCCGCCCTTTGTGCAAATACATTTCCCATCGACGCAAGCGTTCCCAAAACCACAACTTTCGTTCCCACAGCTACAGCCACCGGCTTTTGCACACACCCACGCCATGCCACAATCATGTTTGCCACAGGCGAATTTCGCATAAACCTCATCTTTAAAGGCACATTGGTACTCGGAGGGGAAACGCGGTTTTTCGCTCAAACCGCAGCGGCACTTCCCCTTATCGCAGATCGCGCCGTTCGCACACTTTTCATCGCCGCAATCGCAGCCATTTACGGAGTTGCAAAACCACTGACCTTCATCGTCGCAAAGATAGTTTTTGGGCTTCTCAGGCGCTAAGGAATTCCCGCAAACACAGTTAGCGTCTTGGCAAACAGCGAAGTATGGGCAAGTTTGCTCCCCACAGACGCAGCCTTCATCTTTTTCGCAGATCCACCCTTTTTCGGGATCGCAGAGGTAGTTTTTGGCATCGGCGGGTGCCTTAATCCCCGCGCAAGTACATTCCCCGTTTTGGCAAATTCCGTTGTAACCACAGCCTTGGCTTCCACACGAACAGCCATCTTCGCGTGTGCATACCCAACCACGTCGATTCTCGCAGCTGTACTGCGACGCATCTTCAGGCGCCGCAATGTTTTCGCCGCACGTACATTGCCCATGGTGGCAAACAACGTTGTAAGCACACTGCTTAGTGCCACAAGCGCAACCATCCCAATTGTAGCAAACCCACGACTTTTCGCTTTCCTCTGGATCGCGCTGCTCACACTGATACTGGCCCGCATCCGCCATGGGAGCCCTAGAACTCGAACAGAAGCACTCCCCATTCCTACACTCGCCGCGATAACCACAGAGCCCCCGACCACAGCTACAGCCCGAATCCCTAGAGCAAGACCAGCGTAGATCCCCGTCGCAGCGATATAGCGCGGCATCTTTTTTGGGTGCCCTTGCAGGGCCGCACAAACACTGCCCTTTAGCGCAGACGCTGTTTAAACCGCAGCGCCCCTTACCACAAGCACAGCCTTGCGGATCGTTACAAACCCATTGCCTCTCTTCATGACAGCGGTATCGTGAGAGATCCTGACTCGGAGATTTCGCCGTTCCGCAAAGACAGCTCCCGTTTTGGCAAAAACTATCCAAACCGCAGTTTTGCCCACCACACGAGCACCCTTCGGGGCGTTTACACTGCCAGCGCCCGCCATCGCAAACGTAGCCGCGACCGTCCTCTATAGGAGGCGCATCCCCGCACAAACACTTACCTTGAGCGCATACACTGTTAAGCGCACAGAAGCTGTCCCCGCAACGACAACCCGCTTCATCCTTGCATACCGAACTCTCGATGCTTTGACACTCAAAACTCGCCGTCTTAGCGAGCGGAGTCTTACAAGGCGCTTTGCACAGATCGCCCGCAGTGGCGTCTTTTTTGTAAAGATTACACGCGTAGGGGTCACAAAGCTCTTCTTGCGAGCAGATACAGCGTCCTTCGTGGCAAATATTACCGTAGCCGCACTGGGAGGCTCCACAAGCGCAGCCCTCAGGCTTTGTGCAAAGCCAAGCGTTTCTGCATGTATCATCGCCGCATGCCTGCAACGCTAGCGCGCGCTCCGACTCCAAACACTCATAGCCCGCGTGTTTCGCTGGCATGGGACTTTTTCCACACGTGCATTGCTCATCGACGCAGGCTCCATACTTACCACAAATTCCTCCGCCACAAGCACAGCCATCTTCATTTTTGCATATCCATTCTTTCTGCCCCGTACTCGTTACGGCGCAAAAGTATCGATTAATATTGAGCGGCGCTTTGGCTTCCCCACAACTGCACTTTCCATCTTTACAGCTTCCGCCCTTGCCGCAAATAAAAGCACCACATGCACAACCTTCTTCGAGGTTACAAACCCACTCCTTCTGCTCAAAACAGGCGTAGTTCTCGACCTTGTCGGGCTTAGGACTTTTTCCGCAAAAACACTGCCCCGACTCGCAAGCGCCCAAAAAACCGCACTTTCCCGTACCGCAGGCACACTCACCCTCTTGGCATAACCAACGCCCATCATCGCATTGATAAGCCTCGATATTAAGTGGCGCAGGCGCCGTAGCGCAAAGACAGCGCCCGTTAACACAGCTTCCCCCGTGGCCGCAACGACCAATACCGCAGCGCGTGAACTCCGCCTTATCGCATTTCCACTGGCCATCTTCGCAACGACAATTCACCCCGTCCACTGCTTTACTTTGCTTGGCGCAAGGAGAACTCTCATCTTTTGGCGCATCCGCAGCAGCTGCTTCCACTATTGCGGATTCGGGTTCCTCAAGCGCAATGGCTGTATCCTCAATGGCTGCCGTCTTTGGCGCTTGACACGCAAAGAGCAAAAAAAAGGAGAAAAGGCAGAAAATCAAAATGACTGGCTGTTTTATCATTACGTATAACTTAAAATAAATTCTTAACGGCAGTTTGTCGAAATTTTAAAGTGCTATATTTGAGAGCGTTTATAGCTATATGCCCAAAAGCACCCAGCTCTTGCATAGCCGCATGAAAGTACAAGGTGAAGCCGCGCACACTCCATAAGCGCGCTCATAACTGCACACTCCATAAGCACGCTCTATAAAATGACGCGCTGCAACAAAAAAACTATTCAGCGCTACCATGCCACTGGCCATGCTCTTCGTAGCTCGCCGGTCAAAGTTCTGTTAGCTTAAAGCGCGAAGAATCCCCCTTGTCAACGAATTTTATGCTAAAATCTTTTAGATTTATGCTTTTTACTTCGTCATTTTCGATAATCTTCACCGTTGCGCCTCCCCCATCTGCAATCGACAAAAGACTACATTCCCCGTAACTGGGGTGCTCAAGCCGATCACCAAGCGAGGGGTATACCTTGCTCTGTCCAGAAGCCATAGGAACAGCACTCTGGAGGTCACTGCTCCTAAGCACGCCTATGCTCGAATCGTTGGATGCCTTTGAGGCAGCTAGACGCCTTTTCGCTTTTAGCCACTCTCCGCGCGTCGAGGCGTTAAAATCCTCCTCCGTCATCGCTGGCGATGCATCATGTGAAAGCGTGCTTTGCAGCTGTGTGGCATCCTGACACGCGGCCGAAATATCTTTAACAGAAGAGTTATCATCACTTGGACGAATGTTACGCCTCAGTACTTTCGGCTCCTTCCTACCCACGCTATTATCATCGCTACTTAGCAGCTCATCCAAGCGCTCGCTCGACGAAATATAAGCAAAAGCCAGCGCCGAATCAGAATATTCATCCTCAATCGTACTCTGAATCTTGCCCCACGGCGCCAAACCCGTCGCCATATCAAAACTACGCTCAATGATAAGATCATCAAACATCGTGATGTGTAGCTCCAAACAGTGCACACGCGCTTTCAATATATGCCCAGAAATCAGATGCGTTTGACCAAAAACCGAATAACGCAAAATACACTGCGCATCAATAATAAGCTGAGAGCCCAAAACCGACACGCTACCCGTCAGCGTCGGCACCGACATACACGTCTCGCTCTTAAACGAAGTCTCATAACGCTGGTTTTGCTCATTATACGACTGCAAATCCGCCGAACAAAGCGAACCCACGCCCGTAAAAACCGCAGCCTTAATCTTTTCACGCGCACAAAGCCGCAGCATCGTCTCCGTAAATTCTTCCCCTCTGTCAAATTTAGCGACGATGTGCCTGCTCCGTATACTTGCTCCGTACTTCATAGCCGTACTCCCGTAGGCAAATGCCGTGTCACGCGGTCGCACAACACCTATGCAAAGTTTATGAAATAATCAGTTGATAGTCAATTCCTTCGCTACTAGCAGCTCCGCACTTTTAGCCACCTATATATAATGATGCGCCACCCATTGAGTACTTTTATTTTTGGGGGGGCGAAGCCCCCCTACGCGCGGGCTTCCTCCTAAAATGCGACAACGAACGCAAAATATTGTGCGCTGTATTTGCTGTTCGCGCATCCAGCGCACAATATGCGTTCGTAGCGCATTTTAGAAGGCGATCCCGCGCTACCCCCCAAACGTCGTTGTTTTGCTTCACGCACGAGAAGCCTAGAATCAACTTGCGATTTCAACACTGCTACACTTACTTTTGTATTGACCAAGTAGAGCTAAGCGCTTATTCTAGCTGGAATGGGCTTAAAAAGCTCTTTTTTTTAACCATTTATGCCAATGATTAGAACTAAAAAAACTTGGGGCTTATCTTCCCATTTAAGGGGGGTAGTGCAAGATCACCCGATGCAGAGCTCGCAAAGCGCATTTTATTCGTTGGATTGGCGAATAGCCGATACAACGAATAAAATAAGGCGCTTGCAGAGCTATGCAGAGGGAAGCTTGCACGTAGGGGGGCTTGCCCCCCACAAAAAAAAGCTTTAGCAAACTTATGGTTCAATATAGGTATTATTGTATTTCTTCAACCACTATCACACGTAGCGAGGCAAAAGATGTCACAAATTCTCACGCAATCCTTCTTACACTCCATCCCCAAAACAGACCTACACGTTCATCTTGACGGGAGCGTGCGCATCGAAACGCTATTAGAATTAGCGCGCGAACGCAAAATCCCATTGCCTTCCAACGACCCCGACAATTTGAAGCAAATACTCAATATCGGCGGCATTCATGAGAACCTGGAAAGCTACCTGCGAGTTTTCGATACCACGCTAAAAGTGCTGCAAGACGAAGACGCATTGACGCGCACAGCCTTTGAATTAGCCGAAGACGCGGCACTAGAGAACTGCCGCTACATCGAAGTGCGCTACAGCCCAGTGCTACACCAACGCCTCGGACTGCCCATGCCAGTCATTATCGAATCGGTCGCCGAGGGACTGCGGGAAGCAAAGCGAAAATACGGCATCATGAGCGGCCAAATTTTATGCGGCATGCGGCACATGACCCCCCAAACATCACTGCGCCTCGCCGAACTCGCCGTTGC
>JBBAEA010000140.1:0-8926 GCA_041656175.1 Bradymonadales bacterium
TTCGCCAAAAACTGGACGGGGCGTCGCGGGGTGTCCCCGCGGAGGGGGAGCCGAAACGAGCAAAACTAAGTGTTTTGCGAGTTGATGGCTCAATGAGACTAGATTTGCGCAATCGAACGCAAGCCTGCGTGAGTGCAGCGCAAATCGTAGTCGGAATTGTGGGATGTGGCAAACCCGCGCACAGCGCGGGGTTGACACGTAGGGGGAAACTTCCCCCACCAAAATAAAAAGCTTAAATATCGCATTCATCAGAGTATCCATAAACAAAAGCACAATATAGAGCTGGCGGCTAAGCCCCAAAAGCCAAGGCGAATCATAGCATTATCTTTGATATTGGCAAAGCATGCGCTGGACTTGCCTTGCAAATAATGATTGCAATCTCGTGCATAATCACACAATCTGTGGCGGCACTGCGCTAACAACGCGCAGCCTATCCACGTTTTTAGGAGTCAAGAATATGAATAAAACACTCACTATTGCAGTTGCGCTAGCGCTTCTTGTCGTCGCGGCCTCTGGTGGCTACTTGTATGTAAAGTACAGCGAAGAGGCAGAGAATGCAGAAACGCAAAACGAGAAAACTGAGGCTGTAGAAAGCAAATCCAAGCTCAAAGACTTAGGCAAACGATACGATTCGCCCGAAGAACAAGTCAAAATGCGACAGATGATCAAAGATGATAAGTATATTGCGCCTCGCATCCAAGTTCTTTTCCAAGTCCTTAAAATTGAGGGTGCGATGTCGAAGGTCGATGTAGAGCGCTCCTACCTTTTTCAACAATCCACCATTAGCGGCTGCTACCTCAACGCTCTGAGTGACGACATGGATTTAGCCGGAATCAGTACGCTACATTTCGAAGTCGAGGCTAGCGGAAAAGTGATAAAAGCAACGCATGATAGCGAAATAAAACATGCGGGGCTTAGCGATTGTCTGCAAAAAGCGATGGAATCTTGGCCTTTCGCTTCCTCCTCAGATGGAAAAGCTATGACGATCGATGCATCGTTGACCTTCGCATCGGCTCCCCCTCCTACGCCTGAGGAAATACTAGGTGGCAACAAAGGGCACAATCACGGGCATCAACATTAGCCAAAAAGCTGCGCTTCCTTCACTGCAAGAAGGGCGCTTTGCTCTGAAGCAAAAACTCACCATTTTCGTAAACGAGCAAGATCGCTCAAAGGACTATAGAGCATGGAAGCCGCTTTTATATGTAGGGTATTGATTTTAAAGCACTCTTGTACTTAAGGTAGAATGATGAAGGATGTCAAAATAGCCGTTATCGGCGGTAGTGGATTGAGTCAAATTGATGGCCTTAAAGTCATCGAAAGCGTGGCTGTCGACACGCCTTATGGCAAAACTAGCGACGAAATTCTTATCGCGGAGCTTGAGGGTAGGCGCATCGCCTTCCTACCGCGACATGGGAGAATGCATAATATACCACCAACGCACGTACCCTACCGCGCCAATATCTGGGCACTAAAGAAACTCGGCGTGTTTTGGTGCGTAACGCTTTCGGCCGTCGGCAGCCTACAAGCAGAAATAAAGCCAGAGCACTTCGCGGTTCCTGACCAAATCATTGACCGAACAAAATTTCGCAAATCAAGTTTTTTTGACGATCTTGTTGTGCACATCTCGTTTGCAGACCCCTTTAATTCGGTGCTACGACAAATTCTTATCGACGCTTGTAAAGCGGAGAAAATCCCAACACACGAAACTGCCTGCTACCTTTGTATGGAAGGACCAGCTTTCTCAACACGCGCAGAGAGCCAACTTTATCGCAGTTGGGGTGCCGACATCATTGGTATGACAGCCATCCCCGAAGCAAAACTCGCCTTGGAAGCCGAAATGGCCTATGCCACGATCGCGCAAGCCACTGACTATGACTGTTGGCACCAATCCGTTGTTACCGTTGAAGAAGTCGTGGCGCATATGCAAAATAATGTTCACAACGTTCAGCGCGTATTAAAACGACTTCTACCTATGATTCCCCTAGGAACTGAAGATGAAAACCCCGCTAGCCGCGCACTTCAACCCGCACTTATCACGCGAAAAGAAGCCATTACACCAGATTTGCGAGAGAAATACGAACTATTGTTGCATAAGTATTATGATTTCTAAAGCATAGACATCGCTTGGTGTACAAAAGTCTCAGATTTTTTAGTGGGATCCTGCCCCACGCCTCGCTAAGGGCTATCGCTCTTAGAAGCAGGTCTTATGCGTAGTGTATTGATTTTATGGACTTTTTTGAAAACTCGCCGGACTTTTTTGTTTTAATCATGGGCAGCTTTGAATGCTGCCCCCTACGGTTGCATTAATCAGAGTCTCTCTAAGCTTAATGACAAAATAATAGTCTTTCGCCCAAAGACAGTAACAGGAACAAGTACTCAATAATGTTAAAACGAATAGCTATAACTGCTGGCGATCCCGCGGGGATTGGCCCAGAAATTATTGCAGGATCTTTCGCGGACAACGATTTTGCAAAAAAATTTTACAACTCAGCCATAGCCGTCATTTATGGACACAAAACTAGCCTACTCCGAGCGGCCAATGCCAAGGGAATTTCGCTTAAAGTAATTGAGGATGCTAGCGAAGCTACTAAAAGTGGTGAGCTCTACGTGATACACGCAGGTCCCGATGCTATGGGAGCGTTAGGAGTTGAATCAGCATGGGGTGGCAAATGCGCTTACGACGCGATTATGCGAGCCGTTACTGATGCGAAGGCCGGATTGGTATCAAGCTTGTGTACGGCGCCAATCCATAAAGGTGCTTTACGCTTGGCTAAAATCGCTGACATCGGGCATACAGAGATTTTGGCTAATGCCTTTGGAAGCAAAGAGCCTCTAACGATGTTTGTAACGCGAGCACTGCGCATATTTTTTTACTCTCGCCACTTAAGCTTGCGCCACGCCATTGATGCCCTTAATATTGAAGGGATTTACGCCTTTATTCATCAGTGCCAGCGCGCTATGCAATCGCTTGGCTATAAAGAGCCAAAACTTGCGCTTGCAGCCCTCAATCCGCATGCCTCCGACGGGGGGCAATTTGGGGACGAGGAAGCGCTTATTTTGGAGCCCGCGATCGAACTTGCAAAACGCGATGCGATTACTATCGATGGCCCCATAGGAGCAGATTCAGTTTTCGCACAAGCAGCAGAGGGAAAATACGACGCAGTCCTTAGCCTTTACCACGACCAAGGACATATCGCCGCGAAAACCTACGATTTTAAACGCACTATATCAATGACCCTAGGGCTTCCCATCTTGCGAAGCTCCGTTGACCACGGCACTGCGTTTGACATCGCATGGCAAAATAAAGCGGATTGTCTTTCGATGCAATGCGCACTTAGCGCCGCTGCAAAATTCGACTTTTAGCCGCGCTCCACTTTCAGCGAATAACTGAGCAGCTCACCAGACGTTTATTCTTCACGTCTTTAATCTTGACTTTGGGCAAAAGCGACTAATTTTATTCTTGGTGCTTTTGTGAAATATCGCACCGCCTTACACGGTTTTATGAATAGGGGGAGGGCGATTTAAGCGCTAAGTCGTAAATGAGCTGCTTTTGAAGTTTTGGGGAACTTTAGCCCCACACATGGGCTCTGCGACGCAGCGTTTCCATTTCGCCTAAACAGAACTTTGAGATTGACCTTGGGGCCAAGACGCTGGAAGCTGAAGGAGTTCACGATGCTGGGCAGGAATAAAACAGTGAAAAGAAAGACAAATAAGATGAGATTTTCTTTCCCCTTCCCAAAACTTCGATGCCCGCGCATCTCTACCATGCGCTGTGCGTTTTGGTACACGCTCTCTTTAATCCTTACAGTCATTGGCTTTGTCCTCATTTTTGAGCAACGCAAAGCACTCGAAGAACTCGACGATATCTCCCAAGGGCAGCTTGACTCCTACCAGCTTTCCCCCAAGCTCTTCACCGAACAGTGGCGCAGCCAAGCCGAAATCGCCCTACAAGAGCGAAGTGAAAGCATAACTCGATTCTTACGGGATGAAGGCTTTCAACAATTTGCCGTGTATAGCCGCGTTAAATCGACTTACAGTGCCGTGGCAAAAGCTCAAAGGCGAGGTCTGAATTTGGATGAGCTACGTGACATTTATGGAATGCGGGTTGTAGTGCCCAACGAAATTGATGTTTATTCGACTATGGCAGCTCTTTCGCGTCGATATGGCATGCACAATGGAAGTTTAAAGAATTATATTGCGCGCCCTAAAGCCTCGGGCTACCAAAGTATACACTTTTGCTCCGACATCGACGGGCTCCCCATCGAATTCCAGCTGCGAACAAAATCTATGCATGATGCTTCCGAAGCTGAACACGAGGCTTACAAACTACGCACTCGCGCCGCGTAATATCGAAAGTCAAGCCGCCGTTTTGAGCGCTTAAAATCATAAAATTGCACTTAGAGTCGCATGCTTTTTGGGCTCATGGGCTTTGTATATCGCTAATCCTTATGGAGACTTTGATTCATTGGGGCTACCGCCCTTAGAGTCCACTTTTGTATGTAGATTATTGATTTTATTGAATTTATTTTGAATAACCCGCCTGACTTTCGTTGTTTTAATAAAGAGCAGGTTTGAAAGCTGCTCTCTACTGTTTTTGCATTGTTCAGAGCTTCCTTGTGAAGACTTTGATGAATTGATATTTTAGCCGTTTTTTGTGGGGGAAGTTTCCGTAACGCCCAACAACTGCCAAAGACCGCGTATTCGCAGCTCGTCCCGCAACTTTTTAATCTAGCCACTTACCGTGGGTGGCCTTAACTCTTGGATACAAGCCATGCAAAACTATGATTCCTCAAAACGCGCTCCGATCATCGCAGAGATGGAAGAACTTTAAAAAAAACTTGAGGGTGTATCAGCGTTCCTAGCAGACGTAGGCGAGCGCCTGCGCGAAATCGAAAAGGATGCCGCAGTGCTGGAAAAATATTACCACTCCGATTGGATGAACGATTACGAGTATTTCAAAGCAGACAAGCAATATATGGTTCTCATGGAGGATCCCATTTACGACTGCTTGCAAGAAATTTACAGCAGAGAATTGTCCATCATCAAACAGCTCGTCGCAAAACTTCGCTAAGGAAGCTCTGATTCATTGGGGCTACCGCCCCACGCTCAGCATTATGTATTTCTTTTGAGCTTTGCGTGGGGGGGGGAGCTTTTTTCTTTTTACGTAAAGCGTTGGTTTTATTTAGAACGCTGTTTGATTTTCTTTAGCAATATCTCGCTGTTTTGAGCTTATTTTAGCATGAATCAAAGTATGCTTAGTCACCATTTACTACAGACTACATGTTATTCCATTGCAATTAGGCTTAGAAGCTGTACATGCATTCCCACACCCCCCACAATGATCATCATTATATATCAAAGATGTCTCACAACCAGTGGATAAATCTCCATCGCAATCGCCATAGCCTATCTTGCAAAAAACCTTGCATACTCCGTCAATACAAATCCCTGCTTCAACGTTATTCTCTTGACTTAGCCGCGCGCAGTCTTCTGGAGGCTGACCACATGCTGATGCGCTATCTGCGACGCAAATATTCGATTCTATGTGATACCCCGTTATACAGCTACTTGCTTGGCAAACGCCGTTATTGCAACTCCCAGCACTCCAGCCAGCGAGCTTAGTGCAATCATTCTGAGCGCTACCACATTGAGTTGTGCTATTTTTTGTACATGATTTCTGCGCATTAAGGAAATATCCGCTGTTACAGGCTGATGCAAAACACTCACCGCCATCACAATACACAGAACTAGCGTTAGGTACACGACCAGGTACACTACATTCATAACCGCAAACACCACAATGCGAAGGATTGTTCGTTGTGTCTATACAAGCATTCCCACACTTTGTTAATCCCTCACCACATGATGTTGTGCAAGAACCGCTCGAACATACGGTTCCAGGATTGCACTGCTTATCGGCACAATTCCCTGCCGTTGCACCGCAGTAATTATTATTCGTTAGGGGATCTACGCAATTCCCGTCACAAAACACAAGTCCCGCAGGGCACTGGCATGCACCATTGCTACACATTCGCCCGCCTGTACACTGCTTATTCAAGCAATTCCCTGCCGTTGCACCGCAGTAGCGGTTATCGGTTTTGGGATCAATGCACTGGCTACCGCACAAAACCTGACCGCTCAAACAAGAAGCTGAACAAGTCCCGCCAGAACAAACCTTACCGCTCTCACATCCCTTACCATTACAATCCCCTGCCGTAGCACCGCAGTAGCGGTTATCAGTTTCGGGATCGATGCACTGTTCGTTGCACAAAACCTGTCCGCTCAAACAAGAGGCAGAACAAGTCCCATTTGAGCAAGCCTGGCCACTAGAGCATTGTTTACCACTACAATTCCCTTCCGTAGCACCGCAGAAGCGGTTATCGGTTTTAGGATCGATGCACTGGCTACCGCACAAAACCTGCCCACTCAAGCATGCTGCGGAACAAACCCCACCCGAACAAAACATGCCGCTTGCACACTGCTTATTCTCGCAGTCTCCTTCCGAAGCACCGCAGTAGCGGTTATCCGTTAAAGGATCAATGCACTGTCCCTTGCACAAAACCTGTCCACTCAAGCAAGAGGCAGAACAAACCCCATTTGAGCAAGCCTGTCCGCTGGCACAGCGCTCCCCACCTTCGCAAGCCCCCGTAGCACCGCAGTAACGGTTATCAGTTTTGGGATCGATGCACTGTCCCTTGCACAAAACCTGCCCACTCAAGCAAGTAGCAGAGCACATACCACCTGAACAAACCATGCCACTCGCACACTGCTTATTCTCGCAGTCTCCTTCCGAAGCACCGCAGTAGCGGTTATCCGTTAAAGGATCGATGCACTGGCTACCGCACAAAATCTGACCGCTCAAGCAAGAGGCAGAACAAACCCCATTTGAGCAAGCCTGTCCGCTGGCACACTGCTTATTCGCGCAATTTCCTTCCGTAGCACCGCAGTAGCGATTATCCGTTAAAGGATCGATGCACTGGCTACCGCACAAAACCTGACCGCTCAAGCAAGGCAAACAAGCCCCAGCAGAACAAACCAGCCCACTCCCACACTGCTTATCCGCACAATCCCCTTCCGAAGCACCGCAGTAGCGGTTATCCGTTAAAGGATCGATGCACTGGCTACCGCACAAAATCTGACCGCTCAAGCAAGAGGCAGAGCAAATCCCAGCTGAACAAAACATGCCGCTTGCACACTGCTTATTCTCGCAGTCCCCTTCCGTAGCACCGCAGTAGCGATTATCCGTTAAAGGATCGATGCACTGGCCACCACAAAGAACCTGCCCACTCAAGCAAGTAGCAGAGCAAATCCCAGCTGAACAAAACATGCCGCTGGCACACTGCTTATTCTCGCAATCCCCTTCCGTGGCACCGCAGTAACGATTATCGCTTTGGGGATCGATGCACTGGCTACCGCACAAAATCTGACCGCTCAAGCAAGTTGCGGAGCACTCACCAGCAGCACAAACCATGCCTTGTTCGCATGATTGATAACATTCACCGCAATGCTCCGGATTGAAACGCGTGTCCACACATACATAATCACACAGCTCTTGTCCTGGTGGACAACCCTCGACGCACTGAGAATCCACACAAATATAACCAGTCTCGCAACGCGTTGGTTTGGAGCCATCTAGGTCGCAAAACTCCCCATATCGAAATTCGGGGAGTTCACATGAGAAAATAAGGAATAAGCTAGTGCACAGTAAATAAAATACAGTTATTATAAGGTTATTCTGCAAAAAATGAATTCGTTCAAGCATCTTAGCAGCCCTCCGTCAAAAAAATCCCACACTATTCTTAGCATTTTAACAAAACTGCGGCAAATGTTTTTTACTATGATTATCAACACTGCCAGCTATTCCGTTATTTATTGCGCTAGAGGGAAGAGACTTCCCATTTTTTCCCCTATCTCGCTACGTCATTTGTATTGACCCGTAGATGAGTGTTGCAAAGGGGGATAGGAGTGCTTAAGAAATCTCGGAACTATGCAAAAATAACACCAAAACAGCGAAAACAGGACATGGAGAGGCTTACGAGCGTTAAAGATAAAATCCACAAATTCAATCTAGCACCACAAAAATAGCTTTTAAAGGCGCTAGCCCCTAGCCAGGCGAGTGGCCGCGCGAAGCGCTTCCTGAATGGGAAGCATCAACAACGAGCTAAGGCAGCCATGCGCTCTGAGTTCCAGCGCTTGAGTATTCATTTTACGACTTCAGTCTTGGCCATCAGGCAATATAAGAAAAGCGCGACCATAGCCGCGCTTCTACTCAATAAATCGTATGCTTAGCCAACATTAAACACATGTTATTCCATCGCAATTAGGCTTAGAAGCTGTACATGCATTCCCACACCCCCCACAATGATCATCATTATATATCAAAGATGTCTCACAACCAGTGGATAAATCTCCATCGCAATCGCCATAGCCTGTCTTGCAAAAAATCTTGCATTCTCCGTCAATACAAGCCACAGTTTCAACTTTACTTTCTATATAGTACTGCGTGCAGTCTACTGCTGGTTGGCCACATGCTGTTGCGCTATCTGCCACACAAACATGCGATTCTAAGTGATACCCCGCTTTACAGTTAGTTGCTTGGCAAACGCCGTTATTGCAACTCCCAGCACTCCAGCCAGCGAGCGTAGTACAATTGTTGTTAACACTGCCACATTGGGTAAGGCTATTTGCTGTACATAATTTCTGCGCATTAAGGAAATTCCCGCTGTTACAGGCTGATGCATAACATGTACTATTCGCACAATACACAGAGCTAGCGTTGGGAACAATACAACTGTTATTGCAAACACCACAATGCGAAGGATTGTTCGTTGTGTCTATACAAGCATTCCCACACTTTGTTAATCCCTCACCACATGATGTTGTGCAAGAACCGCTCGAACATACGGTTCCAGGATTGCACTGCTTA
>JBBAEA010000141.1:0-8552 GCA_041656175.1 Bradymonadales bacterium
CTCTCCCACCGTGCAAAGCTCTCACAAAATGAGAACTTTGTAGGACGTAAAAGCCCAAGCGCAAGACCCACAATATAAATCAGAACATCCTTAGGAAGACTCTGAACAATGTAAAATTCGTGAAAAAGTAGCTAGAGAAAAACAACGAAAGTCCGGCGCGTCTTCAAAAGAAAGTCAATAAAATCAATATCCTACACACAAAAACGGGTTCTAAGGGCGATAGCCCTTAGACGGGGTTTGGGGCGCTAGCCCCAATTAATCAGAGTATCCTTAGGCGAGCGTTTAATAATTTCGTTTTTTTGTGCAATTTGATTTTTACATGCTATGATGCTTTAGGGGGTGCATAACAACGCTGAATTCTGAGGTTATCCATGGAAAAACTAACAATACTACGTGCGTCCTTTTTGGCCATCGCACTCGTATTTCTGCTACCTGCATGTGAATTTTTGGACGCCATGGGCGGGGACTGCGCTAGTTTGCAGCAGCAACTCAACGACGCCAAAGCTAGAGAAGGCGCCCTTTACGATAGCATCCAAACGGAAGGCGCTTTCTCCATGGCGCTTGTCTTTAATCAAGAAACAGTAAACAAAATGTTTCGCGCTGCAACCGAATGGAAATACGAAGCCGACCTTGGTATCGCTTCGATCGTTGTCCAACTTCCGCTCATACAACTAGAAGGTGTGAATGATTGCAAGGACTGCGTCATATTCGATATTCCGCTCACGGCGAAAATAATGGGTTTAGGGACGCTTGATGCGAGCGCGGCTTTTGCCTTTCCCATCGAATCGCGTACCTTCGGCACCGAAAAGACAGCAATTTACGCCAACCTACGTGATGCAAAAATCCTCAAACTGGCGGCAAATGGCCGTGAAATGCCACAAATTGCCATACAACCCATCACCGAATTGCTAAAAATCTACCTTCGCGACCAACTCGGCTTAGTCCACCTATTTGACGTCGCTGCCTGGGAGCTCGGCGATAACAACGTCAAACTACTCGCCGGCGCCCCCCGCGTCAATAGCAAAGAGCGCACCCTCACCTTTGGCATGTACTCCAACCTCATTATGTCGCTCAGCACCTCGGTGCAATGGGACGAACACTTCCCGCCCGACGCCGAAATGGCTCTGCACATTCACCCCGAACTCATTCGCGCCATCATCGCGCGCATGCTCCACGAGGGACACATCGATCGCAACGTCCAACTTGTTGGCGACGGGTCGGCTGGCTCCGAAACGAGTGCTAGCTCTGGCTTTAGCGTTACCATGGGCTCCATGAACGCCGACGTTTTCCCCGCCGGCGACTACTTCAATATGGGCTTTAGGCTCTGGAAAACCGACACGGGCTGCGGCTACATGGACATCGCGGCTGGCATCAAACTCTCCGTATCGGACGAAAAATTCACCTTCGGCATCGGCGACATCAAAGTCGTTGGCTCCGCTGGTAGCGGCACACTCTACGCCGTTCTCATCAACACCCTGACCTCGACACCCTTCTTCCAACAAGTACTCTCATTCTCCAACATTACGGTTAACTTTAACGAAATTAGCGTCCCAACCGATGATGGCGGCATGCGAAAAGCCCCCATGGGCTCTCAAAAATTCATCCTTAGCCTTAGCGGCGACGGCATTAGTTTGTATCTAAATTTCCTTGATTTGTAAGGATAGTCTTTTGTGGGGGGAAGTCTCCCCCTACGCGCGGGCTTCCTCGAAATTCGACCAATTCGCGATTATTTTATGCTTTGTTTTGGCTATGCGCCAAACCAAAGCATAAAATGCGCTCATTGGCCGTATTTCTCGGCGATCCCGCGCTACCCCCTCTGGTCGCTAGCCAAACGCGGCTTTCTCGCCCCCCCCTTGCACTTTATTGCAAAGAGCAGGCAGCGGATCGTTGGCTAAAAGTTCATTTTTAAGATCACACAAGAGGTAGAAGCAATGTTTCGTGTAGCAACTGTTTTGTTTATACTAAGTATAATTCTTTTACCCTATGGCTGTGAGTTTGACGACGCGATGTTACCAGAGAATTATGGCGAGCCTTGCAAACATAATACTAACCAGTTCGGGCTATGCAATCGTTACGAACTCTGTGATGCAAGCGATAGCTGTATTATGGCTGGGGAGTATTGCCAATCGTCTTACGAAAATACCAATGGCTTTGGTTATTGCCTCAATGAGCATGCTTGCACCATGGGGCGCTGTGTACGCGGTGCAATATCTTGCGACGTTGATGGGGTTTGCCCGGAGCCGCTAAACTGCCGAAATGGCACTTGCGTTTGCGGTGAGAAGGGCGGTGTTTGCGGTGATAGCCAGCAGTGTTGCTTGCAGAATGGCGGTTACTGCGTAAACTTGGTCGAAAACAAAATGTCTAGCTGCGGTGTTTGCTCTGCTGGCTATGCGAATTGCAACGAGAACTGGAGCGACGGCTGCGAGATCCAACTCTGGGGCTCCGATCCCAATAACTGCGGCGCTTGTGCAAAACAGTGTACGTTGCCCTCGGTTTGTATCGCTGGTCAATGCGGTGGTTCGGGGTGTGCCGATGATGAGCACTTGTGCTACTACGACAATACACCCTATTGCATGTCAACCAATCTCATGAAGCGCATCAATTTGCAGTCCTGCATGCGTTGTTCGGCGGGTTATGCTAATCTCGACAAAGACTGGCGTAACGGCTGTGAATCCCCCGAAAATCTGTACAGATAGCCTATAAACCTTTGTAAGTCGCAAGACAGCGTTTTTCGTGGTTCATAAGTTTTTCCATCCATAACGTCTTTTTTTACCACGAAAAACACGAAAGACTCGAAAAGCTTTTTTTACCACGAAAGGCACGAAAGGCTCGAAAAGCTTTTTTTACCACGAAAAACACGAAAAGCTTTTTTTACCACGAAAGGCACGAAAGGCTCGAAAAGCTTTTTTTTTACCACGAAAGGCACGAAAGATTTTATCGAGTCAAGCTGGTTCTATAAGACTAAAAAAGAATTTTTCGTGAGTTTTCGTGTTTTTCGTGGTTCAAAATTTAAAGACACGAAAGGCACGAAAGTCAATAACAAATCAAGTTGGATCTGTAAGAATAAAAAAAAATTCGTGAGTTTTCGTGTTTTTCGTGGTTCAAAATTTAAAGACACGAAAGGCACGAACGACCATAACAGATCAAGTCGAGTCTCTGAGTCTCTTGTGTAAGATATTGATTTTATGGACTTTATTTTGAATGCTTGTCTGGTGTTTTATGTTACTCGTGTGATTTTTTGAGCAATTTTCACATTGTTTAGAGCCTCCTTAAACGTATCCTGAGAGCACAAGAATGGGATCGCTTGCTTGATCGGCGCGTGGCAATTCGTTAGAATGTGCAGGGGCGAGAAGGAAAGTGGAGGAGTATGCGCGTTATCGCAATAAAACTATTTAGTCTGCTCATAGCAGGCACTTCGATTTTTTGGGCTTGCGAGCTTGAGGATCCGTTGCGCTGCCGAGAAGGGAGTAAGAAGTGCTCGGAAGATGGCAGTACGATTTTGCAGTGTGAAAATAACTATGTCGTGAAAGTAGAGTGCGGCGATAACACGCGTTGTGTTAATGGGCAGTGCGTTTCGGAATTACTTTGTGATGTATACAATTACCAGTCTATATGTCGCGGTATGAAGCAGTACACTTTGTGTTACGACGGTTTTATTAACATAGCGACTTGCCCTAGCGATAAGGTATGTTTACGTGGTGAATGTGTTGTTCAAGAACAAGCGAGGTGTAGTGCTGGCGAAGCGCCGGTGTGCGAGGATGATAAAAACATCGTTGCATGTGTCGACCAACTCTACAAAGTCATTGCGTGTGAAGGCGAGGAAATTTGTTACAAAGGCGAATGCGTTGAGTGCAAAAACGATAAGTTTGTCAACGATTGTGTAGAGGGGAAAGTGCGCAGTTGTACGAACGAAGGAAAGTTCGTAACAAGTGCTTGCGAGGGAGAGACGTTTTGTAGCGCTGGAAAGTGTGTGGAGTGTGAACCGAATGCGTGGGAAAATACATGTTCGGGTAACGAGCTTTTAAAGTGCAGCAAGGAGGGCAAGCTTCTGCGTGAATCGTGTGATGAACACCTCGTTTGTGATGCAGGAAAATGCGCGCCACCAAAGGAGGGTGCAGCTTGCAATGTTAACAGTTTCGTTTCAGTCTGCTTAGAAAATAGCTCATACAATTGTAGTACAAGAGGTCGAATTGTTACCGAAGAATGCCAGCGAGAATGCTTTATGTACGAGCAGAAGGCGACTTGTTCTGTGGCATGTGAAGAGGGTGAAGCTGTTTTGTACACCAACTCATGTACATCGGAGCTCATCAATGTTCCTGGCAACATTATTTGGGGGCGTTGCGTTGCGGCGGACGATGGTAGGTGGATGGCGCTACCAACACAAAGTAGTGGCTTTTGTATGAACGATGATCTCGTAAAATGTAGTGCTACAGAAGCTAAAGCGGAGCTATGTGTGGGTGTTTGTGTAAACAACGAAACGGGTGGAACATGTATTAAAGGAGAAGAAATTGGTGACCCTTGCGAGGAGACTACGTTTAAGCGCTTTTGCTCTACAGATTCGAGCTACAGGCTTTGCGAAGATTCTGTAGTTGTAGAGCGCGAATGCGAGGAAAGAGAGTCTTGTAATAACGGTATGTGCACAAAGGATAATTTACAGGAAGGTGACTTTTGCGATGACAGCTTGGAGATGTTTTGTGCCGATAACAAACTGTATTTCTGCAAGAGCGGCGCTGTCAAAATAAGGGTTTGTGACTCCCCTAGAGTTTGTGCGACGCACAAGGATGAAGGCATTGCGGGCTGTGCGAACCTCTGCGATGAGGCTCAGGATGCGTACTTTTTTACGAATAGCTGTACTTATGAAGAGTTGGGGGCAGACGAGATTATTTGGGGGCCTTGTAAACACAGCGATCAAGGGCAAAATGTCGCATTTGATATTGTATCAAAAAGTGTTTGTAAGAATACGTCGCGTGTATATTGCGAGCAACAAGTACTAAAAGAAGAGCCATGTTCCGTTACATGCCGCTACGATCTAGTAAGCAAAACATCTTCTTGCCGCGTCTACACTATAGGAGCCTCATGCGACTACTTCTCGCCGTATTGCGAAAACAATCAGTCTATATACTGTCATGAAGGCCAAGCTCAGCTAAAGCAATGTACAAACACAGAGCTTTGCTACAACGGCGCATGCCACGATAAGGGTGCAGCAATTCCTGGTATGCCTTGCGAATATACACGATATATCGACAAATGTGTTGATGGCAAGTTAGCGTCTTGTCGTGATGGCAAAGTTGGAACTTATACTTGCGCCCAAGCTGCGAGTTGTTTAACCCCCACGGATGCGACTGATGCGAACTGCGTTAGACTGAGCAATACTTGTAGCGTTGAAGGGGCGCTAACATTCTATACTAACGCTTGCGATTCTCTTGGGCAAAATTCAGGCAACATCGTGTATGGAAAATGTTTAAAGGCAGATGATGGCAACTTATACATTTTCAACCGTGAGGCTGTAGGTTACTGTGAATCCCAAACGCAGTTTGTCTATTGTGAAAATGCTACGATAAAGCGCAAAACATGTAATAGCTGCACCAACGGGCAAAATGGCGGTACATGTTCGTAAATCAGCTCCGAGCTATTTCTGAACCATGTTTAAGAGCTAGCGCTCTTAGAGTGTGTAAAGCATTGAATTTAATGCCTTTCATTTTGAAGCTAGCCTATATTTCTCGACTAGTGGCAAGCTGTTTTTGTATGATTGAGAGTTTTTCTAATTTTTTGCTATACAGTAATAGAGTAATCAGATGAAATAACAAAAAAGGGCAGCCAAATGGCTGCCCTTGCTGTTAATATTCTCCTAAATCTTTGGACCTGAGTAAAGGTATTGGAACGCGTGTTTTGGCGTTTGGATGCTGTTTATTTCTTCGCGTATTTGAGCAGCACCCTGTCGCAATAGTTGTTCAAGAATAACAGATTCCGTACTGCTTGGGTAAACGAGTTGCACTTCACCGTCGATGCCAGCGCGTTTTTTGAGATCTTGTATGGCGGAGTAAAAGCCACCGAGTTCATCGACGAGCTTGTGCTTTTTCGCCTGCGCTCCCGTAAATACACGGCCATCGGCGAGTTTGAGCACTTCTTCTCGTGGTATATCGCGTGCTTCTGCGACGGCGTCCACGAATTGTGCGTAAATATCGAGTCCTAGCTGGCTAAAGTAAGCTTCATCGTCTGGGGTAAATGGCCTCAACGGCGAGCCGCTGTCTTTGTAGGGGCCAGTTTTGATGGTAGCTACTTTTAGCTTGAGGAAGTCTAGGATTTCGGTCACGTTCATAATTTGTGAAATGACACCGATAGAGCCAGTAAGGGTGGAAGAGTTGGCGTAGATTCGAGGACCTGCACATGCGATGTAGTAGGCGCCGGAAGCGGCGACGTTTCCCATAGAAATAATGGCAGGCTTATTGAGTGCCTTGACGGCTTCATAAATCTCTTGGCTTGCGCCAACCGACCCGCCTGGAGACTCAAGCCGAATAAGGACGCCTTGAATGTCTTCACGGTCGGAGAATTGCATGAGGTTTCGAACAATTTTATCCGAGCTTTCTATAGGACCCGAAATTTCGACGACACCAACTTTAGGGGCATCATTGCTCGTTGAAACTAATCCGACGTAGAGAGAGGTCGAAAAGATGAGAAGAATAAAAAACATAAAAGCCAAGACTATGACCACAGTCCAAAGGCCACGATTCTCTTTTTTTTGTTTTGGGGCAGCATCCATGAATAAACTCCGTCTGTTTAGTGCCTTAAAAAGTTCAAAGCACCTCTAGACTTACCCCTATAGCAGAAGAGAGACTTAAAAGTCTCTCTTCTAGCAAGTGAAATTCCCCTCAAAATCCATTTTACTAATTTTCATCGTGAAAAGGGGGTTCACGAACAAAGACGCAAATCCATGCCAAGAACAAACAATCCTGTCCACTTTGTTCTCTAATGTCGACGCTTATCCTGTCGTCCTGCATTAGGATGATGCGCAGCTTTGAAGCATCGAGCCGTCTATAATCCGTCAAAAAGCGCGATAGTTCGCAGTAGCGCATGTTTCACTGTCGTATTGAGTATGCGACGCCATGGGGCGCAAATTCCTTGCAAGATCAATACGCCTAGCTGTGCTGCCGTCCGTGGCTTAGGCCATAGTCTTTGAACTAGACCCTTACAACGCGTATACGAGACACGCATAGTAAGCTCGAAACGCGATAAACCCTGAAGTTTATCGAATAAAAATCAAACTTTTAAGAAACAATAGAATTCTGTGTTTAGTTTAGCGAATATAGTTAAACTTTAGATTAGTTAAACAGAATTTTAGAGTAAGCTTTTTTGAGGTTTTCGGATGAAGACAAGAAGATGCCCTGCTGCACAGCCTCTAGCGCTTCCTCCCACCTTTTTGCAGCCCAAAGTTCGACGCGTCCTCTTTGCCCTACCCACACGACGTCTTTTTCGAGGCCTGCAAAAGCCTTTAAAAGCGGGGCGATGAGGATACGTCCTTGCGCATCAAGCTGACACTCTAGCGCGGAAGCCCCAAAGAAGCGATCCAGCAAGTCCGCATCCTCACCCGGTAGTTGCGCATATCCTTGCGACAATTCCTCGAATCCTTGAGCCGAAAAAACAAACAACTGTTTTGAAAGTCCATAGCAGACGATGAGTTTCTCACCGATGAAATCCGTTGCAGTTCCTAGCAAGCCTTCGCGAAATTTCTTGGGCACCGCTACACGACCCTTAGAGTCGAGTACATGTTCGTATGTGCCACGAAAAAACACGCTCACTTTAATTTCCTCAAAATAGAGTTGTTTGTGGCGGATAGAGAGTTTATAGGGTGAACTCCCCACCTCGCCCCACCAACATTGTCTTAGTCCCCACTTCTTGTCAAGCAAAAAAACAAAAGAAATTAAAATGGCAAGTTTTTAACCCTATCTTAAAATATGGAGAGTGAGCAGTGAATTAGCAAACATATAGGTCTGGTGACCAAACGTGAATGTTATACGTTGTTGGAAGCCATAAGCTTAAGTTTACGCGTACGATGCTGGGGTTAGACGAATTTAATTTTATTTGTGCGGCGTCGTGTCTTTCGATCTCGCTTGAGTTATAGCTTGTTTTTGAGGGGTGGGGATGGGTGGGGAAAGAACTGGGTTTTGTACGAATAGCAGCTCATTTTTGTGTGTAGGAGCACGAAGGCTTGATGTGTGGGTATATTTTGTTGTTTTTTTCTGCTATTTCAGTCTAGGATTTCTTCTGTGATTTTAGTCTAGAGTTTGCATTAAGCGAGACCTTTGCACGGATAGAAATTGTGAATTTATTTTTACAAATCCGATGCAGTTTTAAACAAAATGAGACATTTTGTAGAGAAATATAAGCTAAAAATGCTAATAAAATAAGGCAGGGTGAAGATAGAATAACATTTTATTCGAAAAGTGCTTAAAAGAGTGCTTTCTTAGTGCCACAGCCGTCCAGGCTGTGGCCGCTTCGCGCGCGGCCTCAGCCGCGACCAATCGCTGACATCCATGTCGCGATTGAAGGGGAGG
>JBBAEA010000142.1:0-8442 GCA_041656175.1 Bradymonadales bacterium
GTGTAATAGGTCAGTGCATCCAGCCCTTCGGTGAGATCTCTGATGTGCGCATCCACAAACTCGCGCTGTTGGTCGGAAACAACCCTGTTGCCATCCTTGTCGGTTTTATCCCAGTTGGCAAGGATCGAGTCTAAGTAGTCGCCCTTGTCTATTGTTTTAAACCAGTCGCTAATGCCATACCCGCCCCCGGGGTACCAGTCGCTACTACCGAATGAAAACACCGAGGCAAAAACTCTGCCCACCCCGTTCCAGAAGGTGTTGTCCTCTTGGACAAACGCCCTGTTAATCTTCTCGTCTCTCGCCTTGTTGAAAACAGCCACGGCGTCCTCTTGTGCTTGTCTTTTCGACTCGGTGAGAAGCATTTCTTTTAGCTTGAGCTGTTGCTCAAGGGCGGCGTTCGTCGAACCCAGCCTCTCAAGCTCTTCTTCTTCAACCAGCGACAGCTTGCGCTTGGACGCAATTTCACTTAGTTCAACAATGCGCCCTTTGGTCTCTTTTAGTTTAGAGTTAAGGCCGTCAATTTCGTTTTTTGTTTCCTCAAAGGCCTCTTTGCTTTCTTTTGCGGCATCTTTTAAATCCTGCAAAGACGGCCCCACGAAACCCTTTATTGCAGTAACTAAGCCCATTACTGCCGTGGTGATTGCCATAATGATCGCCCCAATTCCGGTGCCTATAAAAGCGCCCTTCATTATGGCCATAGCGGCGACAAAAGCGCCCGCCACAAAAGTAATTAAGCCAACGACCTTTTGCGCGGTGCCACCCCAGCCGCTCGCGGCTCTGTTTAGCGTCATTAGCAACGTAAGAATCGCAGTAATCGCGGCGCTCACACCACTCTTTTTAACCCTTGCTTCCGCTTGATCATGCGCGTGCTCGGATGCAACCAGCTCTTTATCGATTAACTCGATTTTCTGCTTTCGCAGATTAATCTCCTCTTCGCTTCGCCCCACCTGCTGTATCTCTGCCTCGAGCACAGCCTTTTGGGCGTTTAGGAGCGCTGTCTCTTCCTCATAAATGAGCCGAAGCTTTTCTTTTTGTTTTTCGACTGCTTGGTCTGTAAAGGTAATTACGTTTCTTATGCCCTGTGCCATTTGGGGGAAAGCTCCGCTGGCCGTCGCCCAAATTTTCTGCAAAACAGCGCTTAGAGCCGTAAAACCGAGCAGGATCGTGGGGATTATCACCAGAAGCCCATCCCCAAATTGAGCCACCCCGTTGAGCGCGGACGCTACCCCGTTCATGATGTCCAAAAACACCTTCACTATTGAGCTATCAAGCAACGCAGCAGAAAGCTCCTGAAACGATGCCGTTAGGGACTGCATCTTTGCTTCTATACTGTCAAGGTAGGCTTCCTCGTATTTTGCTTCTGCGGTTCCCGCAGACCCCGCCGAGACCTGAGCGTACTCGGCTGCCTTGCTGTAATTCTCGAACAAGACAAAGAATTTTTCTTGCTGACGAGTGCCAGCGGCGGCGGTCGCAATGGCGCGTTTTTGCACACTATCGTAGCTCGCCCACTTTTTGCTAATTTCATCCAAAACGGTGCCAAAGTTCCTGAACTGCCCCCCCGAATCTCTGAGAGATATGCCCAGAGCGCTCAGAACTTTTTCCATATCGTTTAGACTTTCGCCGGTTTCGTCATCTATAAACTTGCCAGCTTTGACGTTACCAACGCGGGCAAAAAGTGTTTTGAAAAAGGTTCCCACACTTTCTGCGCCGTCTTGCGTCGTCTCTTGTACAACCGCCAAATAGCCTATTAACTTATCGAGGCTAACTCCCGCCAAGTTTGCGGACACCGCTGTTTCGGCCATGCTCTTTCCGAGATCGCCCGCGCTTACAGCGGCCACC
The DNA here is from genome assembly GCA_041656175.1 of Bradymonadales bacterium. Lineage (GTDB taxonomy): Bacteria > Myxococcota_A > Bradymonadia > UBA4248 > UBA4248 > JBBAEA01. Next base: position 1,840 of record JBBAEA010000142.1, read on the forward strand.
ATGTCCACTGCGGTAAACTTATCCACGATAGACGTACTGTCTTCTATCGCAACTTTATAACCTTTGATAGCGCTGGTTAACACCTTCGCGGCCTCAGCCGAACCTATTTGTCCCAGCTTGGATAGCATCAGAGAATCTCTAATCAGCCCGTTGGCTTCGGCTATACTATAGCCCTGCCTCAAAAAGGTATCTGCGCTCTCTGCCACTTGAGTCGCCGCCGCGCCCAGCTGCCGCCCCATTCGCGCGTACTCCGCAACGAGCGCCTTAGTCTCCTCTCTTGTGTATCCCGTCGCTATCTGTAAGTCGGTCACAGCTTTATCCAGTTGAACCACGTTTTGGTAAACCCGACTCAACGCTCTGGCCAAAGCCCCTGTTATAGCAATCGTCAGGGTGTCTATAACCTTCTTACTAAAAGACTTCTTGAGTTTGTTGCCAAAGGTGTCAGTCTCCACCGACAGTTTTGAAAGCTGAGCACTGGCATCTTTGGTTAGCGCGGCAAGCTTCCTTGTTTGATCCGCGGCCTTTGCGGGCTCGGTGCTTAGAGGTTCTTCAGCCTGCTTTGCGAGATGGTGCATTGTCGCAGCCGCCTCTTTGCTGTGCTTGCCCAAGTCTTTATAACGCTCAATTAACGCCCTCGCGTTTGCCTGCGCGCCCTTGTGCCCAACCCCTTGGCCTTTGTCCTGCTCGTCCGCCGACGCCTGTTGTATCCGCAACACCTCGCTGTGCGCGTCGGCATACTCTCTTAGTAGCTCAACATGCTCTTTACCAATGCCACCAGCCTCGGCCACGTACTCAACCTTATCATAATAGGCCTCAGTTAGTCTTTCGACTTTCTTCTGCTGCAGGCTGGCAGCCCCGCCCTTCCGCCTAAGACCAATAAGCTTAGTCTCTTCAGAGAAAATTTCCTTCAGCTCTTTTTTAAGCTCTCTAAAAATCTTTAGCTGCTCTTTCTCCGCCTCATTGGTTTTTGTGCCCGCCCTGACCGAACTCCCCGGTGACCCCTTTGTCCTTAGATTTATGTCTAAGCCGCCAAGTTTTTTTTGAATTTCGCTGCGGAGGCCGTCAAGCTGCTTGCCGAAGTGATCGGTATTTATGTTAATTTTCAGCTTTATTTGGTTTGCGATTTGTTCGAGCTTTTCTTTTATGGCTTTCCCCGACCCCTTGTCTATCCGCGCGCCGCCTTCTACGCCGAAAAGCATCTTTATAATGTTTTTAGTAGCCACCCTGACCCTCCTTTTTATCACCCGTATATATGAAGGGCTCGATAAACGAGCCCGAGTTTTCAAAATTAAAGGGCGGCGCTTTTACGCACCGCCCAGATGTTGTCCTTTATACAAAATATTTTTCGCCTAGCCTTGTGGCTTGCCGCTCGAACCAAACTGCATCATAGTCCGGCAGAGAGCGCCTGCGCTCAGGCTTCAGTGCAACAACTATGCGCCGATACCAGTATCTCACCGCCGAAGGCACCCCGATTAAAACGGGGAACAGCGCGCCAAAAATTAAATTCTGAATCCCGTGTCCGGCCTCGTGCCTCTTTATACTGTCGCTTGCGCACCAGCTCACAAAAAAGAAAGCCCCGAGCGAAAGTCCGCCCCAACGCACACCAACCTCAAAATATATGTTATAATGAAACCTCTTGGGCTTATACCCAAGGGCGATTAGTACAACGGCCACTGCGGCACCCGCACAAGTCATAAGGGCGCCCCACGTGCACGACACCACCCAATATAAAATGGTTTTAAAAACTTTCATAACCTTCTCACTATTTTTTTGCTTGCTTTTTCCCGTATGCATCAATTTTATCAAACGCGCGTTGCACCGCTTTTTCCACCACAGTCCTTGTGATAAGCGGCCTTAGGATAGCAGGCACAAGTGCCATCGCCTGCTCCACCGCCTCTGCAAACTTCTCGGCTCCCTTTTTGTTGGGGAGCTCAGCGTCGTCTATGACTTGCGGCAGCGCGTTTGCAACGGTCACCTTTACATATTGATAATAGCTTAAAAATGTGCCGCCCAGCGCCAGCACAGATAAAACTATATTTGAAATTACATCCCAGTCCACACCCAGACCTCCTTTCTATATTTTTGTATACTCTGCCGTCGCCGAGGCGACTGCCACACCCTTAGCTTTTTCGTTAAATTCTCTTATCGCATCGTGAACAAAAGGATTTGCATCTCTACTTCGCCTGCTCCAAACGCCGTCAACACCGCGCCAAGTCCCGCGCACAACCCCTCTTGCCGACCAGCCCCGAGAAAAATGCAAAACGATGTCCTCAACTCCGTCGGGATACTTTTCGGGTTGAAGAGACTCTCTCTGAACGTTTTGCAAAGAAATGGATAGCGAATATCCGCCGTCCTTATCTTCGACAGGCTCTCCAACCAAAATGTCGTCCAAAGAAACACTGCTGATAACTGGCTTGACTTTTTCGAAAAGGATTTGCCTCATCTTTTCACCCCATTCGCGATATTGTCGAGAACTCGAAACCTTATCTTTTTTTGGGTCATAATCAACACCGTATGTATCCTTGATCACCCTTTTGCCCTCCGCTGTTGCCGCGAATTCCTTTAGGCGACTTAGTATATATTTCTCGCTTATCATTACATTTTCGAACCTCAGTTCTTTAGTATCGTCCAGTCCTGCGCCTCTTCCCAAGCGCGGTCAACAAACGAGTTCCCGTCAAGTCTCTTGTATTGACGGTAAAGCAACGCCATATTCTCATAGGCGTATTGTTTTATTTCTCCGTCGCGCTGGTGCTTATAATATATAGAGATAATCTCATTTCTTAAAAGACACCTATCCGTTTCCTTGGCGCGCTCAAGCTCTTCGTTTCGGCGCGCGCGCGCTTTTACTCCGCCCAAAATCCACTGCCTAAATGGCTTAATTGCCATTAGCACAAGGGCGGACAGCCCCGACAGCGCCGACACCACCGCGCCGATTATTTTGATTATTTCCAGCATAGTAAGTCCCCTCCGGTGAGACCCAGAGGGGCTCACGCAATAGCTTTAATTTTTAGTTTCAGTGCCGTAGGCTTTTAGCAACTCGCCGATATCAAAGCCCTCGGGCGCCGCATCCTTTACACTGTCAATTATTTTTGTCAAATCTATATCCTTAAGATTTTCTTTCAGGCCTCCAAAAGCTTCGCCTATCATCCTAGCCATATATCTCCATCCTGCTGAATGAACCAAAGCCTGCTTTCGTGTCTCCACCAGCTCATCGAAGTCGAGAGTAAACGAATAAATCTCATTGTCGCCCACTATTTTTTCTATGTCATCGAACAGGGGCGTATATAGTAAAATGTTCCAAGAGAGATCAATATCTGCGGGCGGCGTAAAGTCTGTGTAGCACATTACCGCCCCGTAACGCAACGCAAAGTCGTAAAGTTGGGGGACATACCCATCAACACCGGCTCCGCTGTTCTCTTCTTCGAACAAAATGCCTGCGGCAAGCTGGACTGCACTAAGTCGCTTTTCCAAAGATGGCATGGGGTTTATTTTAACAACTGTTTCTGCCTCACCTTCGCCATAAATGACGCTTTTTGTCGGGTTGTCCAAAGCCCGCTCCTCCAGCAAAGCAACGAGCCCCCTAAGGGCTCCGGCGCTCTTAACTCTCGCCGCCTTCTTTTTTGCCATAATCCATTTTCTCCTTTAATTCCTTTTGTTTTTTGCGAGCCCTTCTGCCCGCCTTTATAACGTCATAGTCCGCCCAGCCAGTTCCGTCGGCGCTGTCCTGCTTTGAATATCCAACCCAACGGTAACAAACCTCTGGATACACAAACCAAAACATTTTGCGCTTAAGCAAAGCGTCTGGTGTAGCCACGCCCTTCACGTCAATGACCTCTGTGCGGCCGTTAGCATATGTAATTATAAAGTCCGCCTTATAATTTATTGCTTGTACATTCTTGCCTTCTCGCTTAAACGATGGCTGCAAGACAAAGTTTACTTGTCGCCCCCAACTTGCTATTGACCCGTCTTTTTCGCCTTTCTTTACAATATCGCAATAAAATCTCTTTTCTAATTCACTATCAAAAACAATTCCGTCGGCGGTTCTTTTTGCTTCGTCTCTGGAAACATTAAATTTGTGTCCCTTTGTTTTTAGCATGATAAATTGCGTATGGCGATGCCTTTATAACATCGCCATACGCCCTTAATACAATTAATCAACGTCTTCCCACTTAGCGTAAAGTGTGATATTTCTCTTTATTGCAGTATCCGCGAAGTTAAACTCATCTTCAAAAGATCCGTTGTCGGCAAACCATCCGACGAAACTGTATCCCGTTCTGTTGGGATTAACAGGCGGCTGCGTGGCAAGCTCCCCATCCGCCACCTCCTGTGATACTATTGAAGATCCGCCGTTAGAGTTAAAGGTAACCGTATATTCAGGCTCTGCGCTGGTGTCTCGCTCAACAGTAGCGATTTCTCCATCAGGGTTTTCTAACAGGTCAAACGTAACGTCGATACTCTGCGGATCGCCGTCGCCAGAATATGAAACAGAGTAATTTTTGTTAACAACCGCTTTGCATAGAACTATATCCTCAGAATAAGTTGTGCCGTCTTCGCCCTTATAAACGGTTTCGCCCTCAACCACATAATAGTTGGTTTTAGCATTGTTATCATTCTTAAATGTAACCTTCTTTCTATCAGCAGTACTCGGGTCTTCGCCTGTTACAAGCGCCAGAAGCGGCATAGCGCTAACCTGTGTAGATATAGTAAAGGTTCCCTCCATAGGGTTATCAAACCTTATTGACCTCTTTCTTCCCTGACCGCCAGTAGCATAAACCGCGTCGCCCGTGATTTCAAGGGCGCACTCGTTTGCAAACTCGACAGTGTAAGCAAGAGCCCCCTTATATCCACCAACAGCGGCGGAGCTATCATACTTGTAAAACTTAAGGTTTAACCCATACCTGTTGGCCATCTTGATAGTGTTATCTGCCATTTTTTGTTTTTCCTCCAAATTAAATGTAAAATAAAAGCCGCCCTGTTAGAGCGGCAATATTTGTGTGTTTTATAATTTTGCGATAGGCTTGAGCCAGTCTTCAAAACTAAATCTGCTTCCCTTAGCCTTCCCGTGTGTGACAACCGAAAGCTCGTTTAAGCCCATGCCTCGCAAATAACCATATTGCACAAACTGATCGTATAGCTGAAACACCGTTAGCTCATATATGTTTAAAAGCGTATAGCCCGTAGACGCCGCGCTTAGCTTTGAGATTATGTTACCCAGTCTGTAATTTTCGTTTCCTTTTTGCTTTTTGCTTTCGCTTTTTAAAAAGGCCTGTGCCTTCTCCCACCTTTCTTTAGCCCTGTCCGTCCCGTGCTGCGCAGGGGCTTCGTCCCTATCTACACCTATATAGTTCATCCGCAAAATTTCGTTGCGAACACCGTCATAGTTGTCCCTGTTTATATACCCTGTCTTTTTAGCAGAGCTTTTGTTTTTACCACAGGCAACAAACACTCTCTCCTTGTCTTTCCACCTAACGGTCTCGGTCATAAAAAACTCTAACGCGTTTTGAACAACGGGGATAAACATGGGCTGCAACGATATAACGTCAAAGGTGTTTAATCGTTCTGCCTGTCGCAATATTGCCGCCTGCTTTTTTGCCACGCCCTCAAGCGCGCTCGTTAAATCCTCCTTGTCCTGAGACAACATGTTGAGGTAAGAGTTATACTTCTGAATGCCAATGCCTGTTGTGGGGTTTAGCTCTTTTAGCTGCGGAGAACGAATGTGCCCAACCTCTTCAATATATATAGGGGCGCCGCTCAACATGTCTTCATAGGATAGTCTCATTTTATAGTCCTCATGTTAAAATCAGGGACTCTATACTCCAGCTCTCTTATGGTGAACTTATCTGACAGCGTTCCCGTTTTGACAGACCTTAACGAGAGCGCCCCTATTCCAAACAGGTCTGAAAAATTAAGAAGCTTATCTATAAACCTAACAAGGTTATCCCGCCTGTTGCCTATAATTCCTTTAAATATCTTGCGGTCTAACTTCATAAAGTCTTTGTGACAGGCTATGGTTACATATAGGGCGACGTCTTTAATCGTCCTGTTTTCCACGCGGGGTATGTCGACTTCGCAAAAAACATAAGCTGAAGTTTCAGTGGTTGTAGCTGTTACAAACTGATAGTCAAACATCCTGTCATAGGCAATGTCCTTATCGGCATCGGTCACTTCGTCAAAGGCTTTGTTGACCAGCAAGCCTGCGCAATACTTGTCTTCCCCAATCAGCCTAATGGCTTCGTTCGGGTATCTAACAACCTCGTCTAAATAAGTCAAGATGCTCACTACAACACCTCCACTTCTTTCGCGCCAGCCTCATACTCTTCGTCGGCGTCTATCACCAACAAACTAATCGCATCGCCAGATAAAAGCGCGCTCTTAGGGACGTTGACCGTAAGTCGTTTTGTGTCCTCGCTTATAGAGTGGGTAACGGTCTCAGCGGCGCTACAAGCCCACACGAATGCCCCATTGGCTATGTCTATGTCGCCGCCGCTATCGTCTACTACGGCCACGCTGTACTCTCTGGACGTGCCTGTGCGCATCTCGTCCGCCCCTGATATAATGCATCGCGGTTTAGTTGTGGGTTTTGTCGGCTCCTCACTGTTGTTA
>JBBAEA010000143.1:0-8398 GCA_041656175.1 Bradymonadales bacterium
AATCGCGACATGGATGTCAGCGATTGGTCGCGGCTGAGGCCGCGCGCGAAGCGGCCACAGCCTGGACGGCTGTGGCACTAAGAAAGCACTCTTTTAAGCACTTTTCGAATAAAATGTCATTCTATCTCCACCTTGCCTTATTTTACTAGCATTTTAGCTTATATTTCTCTACAAAATGTCTCATTTTGTTTAAAGCTGTATCGGATTTGTAAAATTAAATTCACTATTTCTAGCCGTGCAAAGGTCTCATTTAGAAAGTAATCATTCTCGTTCATTATCGCACGAATTTTCATTGACATCTTTAGCCTGCATATACTTAAGCCTTGGGGATACTCTGATCTATTTGTGGGGCGCTGCCCCGATCCTCGCTTCTTTTTTTGGCAATTTTCACATTATTCAGGGTCTGTCTAACACGATGCTATAGGTTTGTTTACCAGTTTTTATCGCTACTAGAGCTTCGTTCTCGCGAAAACTTGAGGTAAGGTAAATTTTTGTCACCTTCTTCAATGTCATCTAGCAAGTCATTGACGCGATCTTTCTCTAACGCCTCGTTGCTCAACTGGGCGGCATTTTGTTCACTTTGAGAATGGGGATCTGGAGTGGAATCACTTCCCTTTGTGTCAGTACCAGGGCCTTTTGGGCTATCTTGCTCATCGCTCGGCTCCTCTGGTTTTTGCGCTGGGCTCTCATCTTTATTTTGCTCAGACTCGCCGTCTTCCTTCTTATTTTCTTGCTGATCATCTTTCTCTTCGTCGTTTTCGTCCTCCTTCTCAGCTTCAATGATCGAGGGCAAATAAAACATCGGACTTTGAGCGCTAAAGCGGTAAAGGGTTTGTGGGTTTGTCTTATCGACTACAGCGCGAAGGCTCTGAAGCTGCGGTGGGAGTTTATTGAGCTTAGCCGCTATGCCTTGGCGCAAAACCTTAAAGCTTGCTTCTCGTGCATCCGCTGGAGTATCTGGGCGCAATACGAGCAGTTTTGGCAAAGAATTTGGTGCTGGGGCTGACAGGATTTCAACAAAGTTAGCTTTCGGCAACGCGTTTGGGTCAACGGCGTAAAAATCTTGCTCTTTTGGACAAATATACATGGGTAGGGGTAAGCTAAATTCCGCCTGTTCATCTACAACACTAAGTATGTGGGGATTGCGCGCATTTTTGTTCTGCGCAAGTAAATCCGGCCTTTGTTGAGAGCAGGGCGGAACGCTCACAAATTGCAGTAGGTATTCGCCTGCATCCTTCTTTTTTGCAGCGCTTAGCGCAAGATAATATGTACGCGCCTCTGGGCTGTTATTCGTAACGCTAAGAAATTGGGCATAATTAGAAGGTTCGCGCACTGCCATTAGTTTTTGCTGCGCGTCGTACATGCTAAATCGGAGCCCGAGTTCTTTATTTTTAGTCGCCACACGCAGCCACGCACTGTGTCCTGCAGCGAGAGTAAAGCTAAAGTAATCGGGATTTTGGGGGCATATATAAAGACGCTCCTGGCTCGCAAAAAGCGGCGTTGCTTCTTCGAAATTGTCGTTAGGCTCGCGCGCATCGTCTAGTTCGGAACATTTTAGCGTTGTTTCCAACTCTAAGCTGTACTTGGCTTCGCCGTAATTCTCTGCACTGAGCAATAAGTAGAGCGGGCGCTGGCTACCGTAGTCGCTCAAATCGTATTTTAGCGCCAAAGTCATACTGCCATTTTGCTCGTCATGCTCGACAAGTTCAGCTGTTGCAAGCGTTTGGTCGTTATCCAATAAAGATAAGGCAATTTCGCTGTAGGCGAGTTGCGAGGACTGGTCGAGCCAGATTTTGCGCTCCAGCGGCGTTAAGCTAAGTTTTACGCGTAACTCCTCGGCCGATAACGACGAAATTTTGTAGTAAATGGGTGAACGCGCACAAAGAGTCCCTGTTTTCTTCCCTGTAATCTGTAATTCAACCGCGTTCTCTATATGGTTACCCACAAGATCTTCCTCATTTTGGAAGTCATCGCATGGAGGGTACTGTAAAATAAAGATTTGATTAATCTCGTTATTCACTGCCATGCCAAGATCACGCGCCTTTTGTAGGTGCTTGATCGCTTCGCTATAAAAGAAAGCCGCCCTTTCTTCATCGGATCTGGCCATACACTTAAGCGCGCGCGCCATATTGTAGTAAGCGCTAGCTTGAACAGCTTCATTGAGCGCTTCCACACTCAGTGCCGAACTCAACAACTCCAGCGCCGCCACGCAACGCGATTGGGCAATGTCTAGCATGGCTAAGTTTATAGACAAAATGGCAGCTATTTCATCATTAGCAGCCTGCGCAGCGCGGTCTTCAAGAAGGGCGCGCGCCGCGGTATAATCCTTTGCCGCAATAAGCTGCTCCAAGTCTGTAAACTCGTCGGCATCCCCCAAGCTTAGGCTAGGGCTTTGGCAGGAAAACAAAGACAATGTCGATAAAATAAGCAAAGAAATCAACAGGTTAGAGCATTTTTGCGCTATACGCGATCTAAGTTTAAGGAGTGGTCCCCAAAATGCATTAAGTAGCAGCAAAAGCACGGCCAAGTACAAAAACACAGGATATAGATCGACACGGACAATGGAGGATTCTCTCTCAAAGGCTTCGCGAGCTAAGTTACTCCAGTCGCTGTAAAGCGCTTCTGCCGCTTGGTACGGGGCTTGGTAATGCGTGTAAAGACCTTGGGTACTTGCAGATAATTCGCGCATTTCTTCGTCTCTCAGCGACGTGATGACGACCTCGCCTTTATACATCAATGGTTCTGCTTCGTTATTTAAAATAGCTACACCGCTTTTTGAACCAAAGCCAATGCTGTCAATGCGCAGCCCTAGACTCTTGGCCGCCTCGATAAGCGGCGCAAGTGCTTGTCCATGGCTCTCCCCATCTGAAAGTATGAGGATTAATCGGCTGTGTTTTGGCAATTTTACATCTTTAAGATCCTTAGCCGATAAAGGGCGCCCCTCTAGGAGCTCAAAAGCCATCCAAAGCGCTGCTGCCAAATCAGTGCCACCATCAGGCATCATGTCGGGGTTAGCTTGTTTTATATAGGACTCCAGCGCAGAGGCATCGCTGGTTAGCGGCGCCTGTACAAAGGGTTGAGACGCAAAGAGCACCAAGCCCACTTTGTCATTTTGCATGTATTTTAAAATACGCAGGAGCTCGGATTTTGCCGCATGTAGTCGCGATGGCGCGAGATCTTGCGCCATCATCGAACGAGACAGGTCGAGCAAAAATACAGCCTCAAAGCCTTCACGGCGAAGTTTCGTCGCCTTTTCGGCGCCTTGTGGCTGCATTAATACGATATTTAAAAGAATTAGTGAAATAAGTAGTAATAGAAAGCGAATTCTCCTTAAACCGCGCAACTTGCCTAAGCTTTGGCTGCGCAAGCGCGCAACTATTTTGGGCTCGCATAAGCCGAGTTTAGCCGATAATAGCTTAAAAAGTTTAACATAAGTCCAAGCGCAAACTGAGGCGCCGCCAAGAGCAAAAAGGAGAAAAAGTAACGGCCTGCCAAGAGGGGCAAAGAAGATAAGGAGCGAAATACTTAGGGCTAAAAGCACGCCGAGAAAAAGCTGCAAGCGATAGAAGTGTTTATGGCGCCCGTGCTTCTCTTCACGCAGCAATGTCGCAACAGCAGCAGCACGTTGCCATTTCCACAAACGATAGTATGCGTATGCAAAAATGAGCAAAACCGTAAAGATGCTGAATTTAGCTGCTAAGGGCTCGTTCCAATGTTGAATAAAAAACATTTTATTCTCGATGTTGATGAGTTATATTTGTTAAAGCTCTGCCGTATTTTGGGGATTTGTTTTTTGTGCTAGCTTGTTTTTTGCTGTTGTATGCAAAAGTCTAGGCTTTGAAGGCGAGAAGTGAATTTTGGGGGGTAGCGTAGGATCGCCGAGTAAAAGACCGAATAATCGCATTTTTTGCGATGAATGAGCGTTCAAGCGAATACATCGCAAAAAATATCGCGATTATTAGTGGCTTTTACGAGGAAGCCTACGCGTAGGGGGGCTTTGAGCCCCCCCAACAAAAAATTAGGGATAGGGTTTGACGAAAGCAAAGCATAAAATAAAGGAAAAACATAGACAAACAAAGGCCCAAAAGACGAAATAGAGGGAGAGGTCGGCGTGGTTGACGTCCCATGAGTCGTTTTGGGGAGCCGTTTCGTAGGCGTTGAGGATTTGGTGCAGTTGCTGCTTAAGGGCGGCTTGGTCTTTGGCTTTGAAGGCGGCGGCGTGGGTGGATTGGGCGATAAATTCGAGGGCGGGCCAGTTGGCGGGGAAGTCGACTTTTTTGAGCGCCCAACGTTCGGGAGAGCCAGTGTTTATGAGGGCTTGCTCGGTGCTCCCGACAAGAATGGGGTAGATGGAGACGTCGTAGAGTTTGGCGGCTTCGACGGCTTGGGCGATGGAGCTGCGTCCGCCGCGTTGTGCGCCATCGGAGAATAGGACGATGACTTTGGATTTGGCGCTGGAGTGTCGCAGGCCGGCGACTGCGCGTGCGATGGCGTCACCGATGCAGCTTTCGGAGCCATCGATGTCGCCTAGGCGGCGCTGTGCCAAAATCGTAAGAATGCGGTGGTAGTCGGTGGTTAGCGGGAATTCGAGAAAGGCGTTTTTGGCGAAACTCACCATGCCGACGCGGTCACATCGGGGGGCGGATTGGGGTTCGTGGCACTGTTTTTGGCGAGTTTTAACGAATTCGTAAAGCTCTTTGGTGGCAATTTCGAAGCGATTGCGAACGGGGGCGTTGCGATCGAGTAAGTCTTGTATTTCGCCTTGGGTTAGGTCGTAGGCGCGCATGGAGCCAGACATGTCGAGGACGATGTAGATGTCGATGCCTTCGGCTAAATTTTCGTAAATGGCGGTGCCATACGGGCGAGCGAGGGCGGTGATGAGTAGGAATGCGGCAAGGGCTGTGGAGAGGAGGCTGAGTTGTCGTATGATAAAGCGCGCGCTTAGCCTGTGTTTTAGGAGTTTTGCGAACGATGCGTCGCTTGCGGGGCTAGCGTCGATTTTGGCGGCGGCGGCAACGTGGCTGGTGGGGTAGCGAAAACTGGGACTAAAGAGTTTTGGGAAGTGGAATAATAGATAGACAATGAGCGGGATGAGTAGAAAGAGAAGGAATACGGGCGCGTAGGCGAAGGCTTCGATTTCGGGAATGCTGAAGGGATTGAACATGATCTATTCCTCGATGCTCGCGCTGAGATCGTCTCCTTCACTTTCGGCGGTCTCGCCGTTTTGTGCTTGCAGTTCGCGCTGAATTTGGAGCACAGTGTTGAGGCAAAGTTGAATCATATCCATATTTTGTTTAATGCCAGCGGTTGTGGTGGTAAATTTTACTTTGTCAGACTCATGGAGTATTCGGTGGACATTTTCTTTGCTATCGCTAGCTAAATTGCGGTTTTGCAACAAATTGGCGAGCTGCGAGGTGGTGTGTTCGAGCGCGGGAATTTGGAGTTTTTCGTGTAAGTAGCTGCGTAAGATATGGGAGAGCTCATCGTAGAATGCCTTAAATTCTCTGGCGCTGGAGCAATGTCGATCCTTAAGCTGGTTGAGACGCGAACGTACGCGATCTTCGGGGGAAAGCATGTCGCGGGCGGCGCTTTGCGTTGATTTTTGGCGCTTTGCATAATAGATGATGCCTGCAACGATGAGCCCAAGAATAAAGAGCACTGCGATGGCATAAGAGAGAGATAAAGTTTTCGGCCACGCGATGAATGGCGGCTCTTTAAACGCGCTTTTGTCTTCGACGTAGGGTTCAAGGGGGTGGCCAACCTTCGTTTTTGGGAGGGTTAGCGTTAAACTCTTGCTTTCAGCTTCGTTGTAGAGGCTGAGCTCTAGGGGCTGAGGAAAATAATAGCCTGGTCGCTCTAATTTGCAGCTAAGTTTGAGTTGGTCGCTAAAAGAAGAATCGCCCTCCGAACTTTTATGTTCGACGTTTGTGCAGCTTATGCCCGAACTCGGAAGGCGCGCGATTTCGTACTTAAGTCTGCAATCGCTTTTGTACTGCACTTCGTAGAGCAGCTCAAAGTTCTCCCAAAGTTTTGGCTCAATGCGTTCGGGGGATAATCTTTGTATGTCCAATAGACACGTGGATGCTTCACTTTCTGAGGCGTGTTTTTCGTTTTGGGCGAATACTTTTGTGCTTGCACAAAAGAGGCACAGCACAATGAGTCCAAAGGCGATATGCGTGTAGCGAGAAAGCATCCTTATCCTTTGCGCTTAAAGTATTGGAGCAGTACTTGAGCCGATGCTTTATGGGTATAGACGGTAATGGGGCTGAGTTTGGCTTTGGCGAGCATGTGTAGGATTGCGCTACGCTGTTTATCGGCGTGTGCTTTGTAGGCTTGGCGCATGGCTGGGTTGCTGGAGTCAAAGCGGTATAATCTTTTTGTCGCGGGATCCTCTAAAAGCATCAGTCCTAAATCGGGCAATTCGTCTTCGAGCGGATCTCTTACTATAATGGGCACTATATCGTGTCTATGCGCTAGTACGCGCAAGCTTTTTTCGAGCTCATGGCTAGGTCGTTGGAGAAAATCGCTGATGACGAAAATGAGGCTTTTTCGCTTTACTGCTTTTCCTACTTTTGCGATTGCTTGCGACAAAGCCAAAGGATTTTCGGGTGCCTGGTAGGCGAGTGCTTCACGGATGAGGCGTAGGATATGGTTGCGCCCTTTTTTTTGCGCAATCAATTTTAGCTTCTCCTCGCTATACAAAAACAAGCCCACGCGATCGTTATTTTGCATAGCCGAGAACGCCAAAAGTGCCATCACTTCGGTAGCGCACTCCTTCTTGGACTCGCTGATGGAGCCAAAATCCATGCTTTGGGACAGATCCAAAATAATATAAACCGATAGTTGGCGCTCTTCGACGAAGTGTTTTACGTAAAGCGCGTTTTGGCGCGCTGTAACGTTCCAGTCGATGTGGCGGACGTCATCGCCGATTTCGTAGGGTTTGACCTCCGAAAAATCCATGCCACGTCCTTTAAACGCGGAGTGGTATTGTCCCGCCATCTGCTCGCTGACACACTTTTTAGTAAAGATTTCGATCTTTCGTAGTTTTTTCACTAAGTCTGTCGCAAGCATATTTTGCCTTTGCCATGAGCCGCTAAACACCGCAACGTAGAGCCATCCAGAGCTTGCTTTGGGCAAACTCCCAGCAGCAACGGCGATTATCGCAAAGCTTCGCAGTTTGGGCAAGCTATGGGGTAGAATTTTGAGGGCACGACCGCTGTAGCGAGTTTTTTCTTGCCGTAAGCATCACGTTTGTCGTGGCAAAATACATGCGCTTTTTCTGCGTCAAAAACCATCATTTCGCTTGCAAAGCCATCCATCGTTTATCGATGGATGCTCTGATTGATGTGAAGTTTACTTTATAGAGAGCTTTGCGCGGGGGGAACCTTTTTTCTTTGTGCCAAAGAAAATATGTTTCCCCCCGCACCCCCCTCCAAAAAAGAAAGCAGTCTTTTAAGCACTTTTCGAATAAAATGTCATTTTATCTTCCACCTGACTTATTTAATTAGTATTCTTAACTTGTGCTTCTCTACAAAATATCGCATTTTGTTTAAGACTGTATCGGATTTGTAAAATTAAATTCACAATTTCTAGCCGTGCAAAGGTCTCATAATTAGACAGAATGATGCGCAAAGGATGAGCTCATGAAAAACCTACGGTTTTTCTTTCTTGTTCGCATGTCACAAGCTCAAGCGAGCTTGGCTTGGACATGCTCACTGCGAAAGAGAGCTTTCAACTCGCAAAGCCTTCAGCTTTGCTCGTTTCTGCTCCCCCTCCGCGGGGACACCCCGCGACGCCCCCGCAGCGTTTGTTCAGCGTTCTGCGTCTCTGCATTGGAATACAGCAGCGAGCTTATACTCTTGTCCCTCCCATACCGACAATCTCCATCAGCTTTGCATAGCTGTTTACTACGTCATATTTCACGTGTTCGGGCTCAAACTTGCGGTTGAGCTCTGCGAAGAACTTGCGGGCACATTCGATTTTCGTTTGCTCAATAGCCCGAAGTTCCATGCTTGACATAGAACCCTTGGTTTCGGCGACGAAATAGATGTGCTTGAGCGAGCCTTCCTTAAAGGAAATGGCCCAGTCTGGGTTGTAGTCGCCTACGGGAGTTGGAATCAGGAAGCCTCTGGGAAGCTTTGCATAAACGACGACCTCGCTGCTGGTATCTAGCTCTTTCACAAACGCCCGCTCAACTTTGGAATCAGTAATCGCGTAGTCGTAAATATGGTTCTTGAGCTTCTCGCTGGCTTTGGTGAAGTCCTGCTTGCTTTGGCCTGCGGTGAAAATATCGATATCGTGCGTCTCGGCAATGTTGTCGTAGCTCAGCCGCTCGATGATGATCGTGGCCTTCTGCTCATTGATAAGGCGTGAGCCTTCGGCAATGAAATGCTCTGGG
>JBBAEA010000144.1:0-8362 GCA_041656175.1 Bradymonadales bacterium
GCCTCGCGGCGGACACCCTTGGTGTTCGGCTATATCCTTCCCACTACCGGGCGGATTCGGGACTTTCACCCTTTAGAGCGTGCGCTCGCCGAGCGCACCCATAAAAAAAAGATGGCTCATAGAGCCATCTTTTTTTTATGCATCAGCATACTTAGCGAGCCGGCCTTCCAATACTGAATTCAGTGTAGTACCCGAAACCTTTGCCAGGTCCAGCCTTAAGCACGTGCTTAGCCGAGGTTACGTAATACTCCCCATCCATCTCAGTACCGATGTCATCGACGGTAATCTTCTTACCACACTGCACTCGCGGGTCACCCTCGCATTCTCCCTTACCCGTTACAAATTGCATCGCTTTGCGGTTTAAGATTGAGTAGGCCAAAGCTTCGGCTTCCTCTTGAGACGCAACGTTCTCATCGCTTACTTGGATAACCGTTGAAGGGTTATTACGATCCGCCCTAGCTCCCGCCGATTCACGTCCCATGCCTTCACCAAGTATTTCGCTACTCGCTCCAATGATTGGTGCTGCTGTTTTGGGGTCGTAGGAACGCACAACTACTTTTGAAACTGCCCCCATCGTAGAGCTACCAAAGTCAAGGCGTCTCAATATGCTTACACCACTACCAGCCTTAGTCCCATCCCAGCTCAGTTTGCAGCTGGAGCTCTGTACTTGCGGTTTTTTGAATATCAGCTTTTTGTCTTTAACTCCGACTTCAAAGCCAATGCGTTGCGCTCTTTCATAAAGGAAGGAGAGGTTGTTCACGTTGTTTTGCGAGACAAAGGGGTGAATGATTTTGGAATCATCGACATCGGCTCCCAAACCGCCCTCACCAGCAATGAGGGTTGCGAGATCGGAGTCTTTGATGTTTTCCCATGAGCGTCGTTTTCGGCCACGTGTTAGAGCTTGCAAGCCGTCAAAGCCGCTAACAACGAAGAGCTGGCGCGTGTACTCGCGTCGGTGTCCCTTAACGCTAGTGACCTGCCCTTCGATGAGCTTTGTCGTGTCTGGCCTACCCTTTACAAAGTATCCGAGCTCAATAACACAGCTGTCGCCTTCTTTGATATTTGCTTCATTAGAGAAATAATTATCACGATCGTCTAACACGATCTTAAAAGCACTTGCTCCGTCCGAGACTTGCTCAATCTCAATTTCATTCACTCTTGTCTTTAACTTTTCAGTGCTAAAGTCCAGGCTTCCAAGCGTTAGCTTGAAATCTGGAGGATTCATGTTTGGCATATTATCCTCCGTATTATACGATCATAGCCATAATAAATAAACTCGGCATTCTACTCTACTTAAGCAGCTCCATCACCCTGATTTGCTGGCGCCTCGTAGGGCTTGCTAACCTTGGTAATGATGGTTCCGTTATTAACGATTTTTTTGAGCTGCGCGGGGTCGCTTGGGTCATCGACACCCTCAACAATTTTACCCCAATCATCGGGATATTTGTTTTGGATATCGGCCAAAGTCGGGTTGTCACCTACGTTGAACACTTTGTGTCCTACTTTATCCCCGCCGCCGTCTGCACCGCCATCGCTAGCGCCGTAGGCTTCTTCGGCTTGAGTCATTGAGATGCTAACCACGGCCCTACAAGGCACACCGTTATCAGTAAACATGGTGTATTTTGTAGTCACGTCGTTAACCACACCCGTAAAGACACCGCCCGTGTATAAAACGTCTGAGCCAGCCCATACGAGTTTCACCATAGGAGGTCGTTTTAGCTCCTTTTTGATGATGGCCAAATTCATGACGGATTCTACAATGCCACGCACGTCACCGCCAGTCTCAAATCTGTCGAACAAGAGCTCAACAGACAGTTTTATCGCTTTACCCGATGTAAACTGTAAAGCTGGAAAGTCGGTGGCGATACCTTGGGAGTCATCACTCCACTCGACCGCTTTATTAAAGCTAAGCTCTTTAGGGTTAAATTCAGCCACAATATTTGGGCCACCCTCTAAGCAAACTATAGTAATCTTCCTAAGCGCGCTACTCATTATTCTGTCCTCCTACGTTGAAGTTCTTCAGAGAGGTTCTCTAAAATTCTTTTATATACTTCCTCTGCCAACATTCGTAAGAAGTGCGGAGAGGGCAAAGCATCCGTGATATTCTTCAAGTCACCCATCGCCGAGGTCAGCAAACTCGAAGGAGAGCTGCCACCGATGTCGCCACCACTAAACAAAGGATCTGCCATCTGTTGCGCGCTATCTGCTTCCTTGGTAGCGAATGGATTAACAAACGACTTGTCGTGGTGCGCCTGTACACCTTGTATGGGCGTGGCGCCGATCTTGCGTAACGCCTCGCGCAGTTCACGTTGATTAGCGCGTTCAATCGCTTCATGGTTCTTAACGCGCCATGAAGGTAAGCCCTTCTCGCCAAGATAGGCGCTCTCGGGTAACGCATCTAAGAGAACCCGCACTGTTTCATTGCTAGAGAACACGCCAACTTGCGAGCTACTCTTGCCCACAGCGTAGTCTAGTAATGAATCGATTCGAGACAAGATCTCCGCGTTCTGCTTCTCCTGTAGAGCAAGGGAGGCGTGGTGCGCGTTGCTAGCGTATTGCCCGCCGCTCTCTTCAGATATTGCAAGCACTTCATTCATCGCCTTTGAGCTGTCAAAGCTAGCATAGCCAGCGTTGCTCGCTTCGAGGTACTTAGAAAGTTCCTGCTTGACGCTAGGTGTCTCGGCACTAAGCGGCACAAAGAAGCTCATCGCGTTGCCGAGCACTCCAGGATAGGAGGGGGCAAGCTCAACTTCTTCACGCTTTGTTGTTTCTAGTGCAGATTTTAGCAACAAGCCGTCTTCAGCACCACCGCGGACGCTGTGCGCGACACTAATATTTCGTAGGACGTTGGCAAAGTTCGCAGAACTAAAGCTGTCGGAGAGTTTACCATAGCGCTCAGACTGCTTTTGCTTTTGCGCCATCTGCTCTACGTAGCTTTTGCGCAAGCTGCCAATAGCGGCTTTTGAAGATTCTCTAGCGGCATGCTCCCGATACAGATCCGTCGCCTGCGTATGCGCAGCGGCTTTAAACTCGGGCTGTGCTACCATACGAACGTACGCTTCGGGCCCAAAGTCTAGATCGATGCCAGCAAAGCGACTGGAGTCGCGCTGTGCGTATCGCTCTTGGCTATAAGCCAAATCGTCACTTACTACATCGTAGTCGCCCGCAATGCCCATACCAAGGTTAACGGGTACGAAGTTCTCTGCCACTAAGTTGTGAGCAATAGAGGGTTCAAGCTCAAGGCGAGCCGTGAAACTACGTGTTTCTTCAGCACCGCGTAACGCTTGAGGCATATGCGAGAACTCAATGTTCTGCTTCAAACCAACGCTCGTGTCACTCTTGGGGGAAAGACTTAAGCTAAGCTTTACCGTATCAAGCGACTCGCCTAGATTACTGTAATTCCCGCTGTGCTCTAATGAGAGCAGACCAGCACTGTGTAGCGCTGAAGCCGCGCTGCTCACCGCCGTCGTCTTTTCCAGCTGCTCAACATAGCGTTTCGCCAAAGCAGACTGCAAGCTACGCGTCGAATCGCCGGACTCGCCACTAAGCATAGACGATAAGTGACGTACTACCGCTTTATCGGCACCCAGCATCGAGCTTAAGTCCAAACTCTGCTGTGACTTATCACGGGCTAGCTCATGTTTGAGTTGGATTAGGCTGTCGCTAAGAGGCGTTAGTTCACGCATCTCAAGGTGGCGCTCACCAAACTCAGACGACATTCGCTCTTGAACCTTGTCCTCGTCTTCTCCTAGATTGAGCAAACTAAACATCTGCCCCATACGTCGCTCGATCGGGCTTTGTAGATCCAGTGCGCGCTCACTGCGCTCATTGGAATCCATAAGTTTTGCAAGCACCGAGATGCTACTACCTATGCTTTGCAAATACTGCGTGTCGATCTTATCTTCGCCAATAACGACGCTACGTAGCGACGTCATGCCACTATCAAGTTTTTGTCCAGCCAGTGCTAAGCTGTGCGCATGACCGCTTGTGATAGCAGATTGCGCAAGTCGCAGCCCGTCCACAAACGATTCATAGGCTGACGCTTGCCTTGCCATCAACTCCGAGTAGCGCGCTGCTTCGTAAGCGCTGCTCGCCTCGGCGAGTTCTGGCCTTGCACTCCTCGCTAGAGCCACACGTTTCGCTGCCTCTACCTGAGAGACCGCGTCGCTTAGCAAAGACTTGAGAGCCTCGTGCTGCGAAGCATCCACAGATTGCGCCAAGTCCGCGCGAAGTTGCACGCCTTCAAAGTCAAACTGTGAGTAACCAACGCGCTCCGCGCTAAAGCCTTGCAATCGATTGGAGAGTTCGCTGAGCATGCCAACGCGTTCCTGCATCGTTACGGCGCGTGCGCCGCCAATTTGGCTAAGGCTATCGCCAAGCTGCGTAAGCCTTGCATCTTCACCAGCGTATGACACAATGCGATCGTAGAAAGCCTGCGACGTATTGAGCGCCAGTTCAATCTTGTTAGCACCAGCCACACGTTTCGCTGCCTCTACCTGAGATACCGCATCGACAAGTAAAGACTTGAGAGTCTCGTGTTGCGAAGCATCTACAGACTGCGCCAAGTCCGCGCGAAGCTGTACGCCTTCAAAGTCAAACTGAGAGTAGGCAACGCGCTCTGCGCTAAAGCTTTGTAATCGTTCGGAGAGTTCGCTGAGCATGCGGACGCGCTCTTGCATCGTGATGCCGCGAGCATCGACAATCCGGCTCAGACTATCGCCAAGCTGCGTTAACGTTGCGTCCTCACCGGCGTAAGCCGCAATGCGATCGTAGAAAGCCTGCGTGCTAGCAATCGCCAATTCCTGCCCTTGGCGCAACGACTCGCTTTGCGAGAGCAATTCCAAGTCATGGGTGAGCTCTGCCAAAAGTAGCTGATCTTCTGCTGCCGACATGCCCTTGCGCTGAGAGAGCTGACGTAGGCTTTGCTCAAAGCGAGCAAACTCGACGCTCTGTAGCGACGATGCAGATTCGGAGAGCTTGCGATGAATATCTCGCGAGGCAAGCTCCACGCGATTGAGCAATGAGGCACTGAGGCGCTGCTGCTGCTCAACGGCGTAAGCATCGCGTCGTGTACTGACCATCATTGCGCTCTTGAGCGAATCAAGGTCTATCACAGATGACGCGACCAAAGCGTCTTCTGCCTGCGATAGCTCGCGCAATAAAACGCGGTCTACATCCATAGAGAAGCCCGACAAACGCTCAAAGCGATCAGCCGCCTTTAACCAGCTACTCGAAAGCTCATCGCTACCATGCTGCTCGACATAGCCCTGAACAACACTAGATATCGCCGACATGCGGCGCCGAATCGCGTCGTTCATAGCCCCCCCATGCTTCGCACGCGGCTCAAGCATTCGCAGCGACGTTAAACTACTTCCACCTTCACTTATATCTTTAATTTGACCCAAGAAGCGATCATCACTCCTCAGCATATTTTCAAAATAATTTTTCTCAAAACGTTCAATTAACTGAATGGATTCAGCACCAAGTACTCCATCCTTCGCCAAGCTCCGCACTGATTCGTTCACCTCGCGAAGCAATGCACGATCCAAACGCTCATCGCGACCGCGATCCATGCGTAAACGCGTCAACGCCTTGGTCCACCTCGCAACAGACTTCGCCGAAACCGCGTCCGATGCCTCAAGCGCCATGCCCGAAACCTTCGAGAGAAGTAAATCCTCGCGCCGCATCGAATCTGACGTAAACGATAGCGGGCTAGTCCCCAACTTCGTCACCAACTCAAGCTGCTCGCCGACCTTGCTCGCCAGCTTGTGTTGCGCAAATAAGTTCTCGCGTTGCTTTGCCGCTAACTGCGTCAACTTCTTCGCACTAAGACCTTCGCGTTGCAACGATGAAACCTGAGCCTTAACAGCAGACGCACTCACGCCCAGACGCGCTTCATCCTCTTCATCGTTGAACAGCATCAATAATACTGCATCTAGCCAATATCGCCACTCACCCACGTCCGTCGCACTGCGCGCAATCCCTGCAGTACGCGTCGAGGCAGGCGACAATACGCTAGCCTGACCAATCTTTGCCTCAAAACTACCAAGACCAGCCCGCGCTACGCCCGACTTCAGCATGCCGCCCATCAAACGCTCTGCAAAACTATCCGCTCCCTCAAGCATCGCCCGAGATGAAGCAGACACGCCTTGCATCGCGTCTAGGCCCAAGCCCGCCAACGTCCATCTGCGTACCAGCACTCCAGCCGTATCTTGTTTTATATCATGTTGCCGTGTCTTTGACATCGTCCAACTCCAATTTGCTATGCCCTCTGGCGTTTATCGCGCCGCAACCAAACGTCGCTTGCGCCCCCCTAACCTAGCCTAAGCCAACCTCAAACCCTCATGCGCGATCTCTAGCGTCTCCATCGCAATCGCATTCTGCCCAACACCAAGCTGGGGACCATCCCATTTTACAGGCAAACCACCGCTAAAACTATACGTCATCGCCGGCTGATTATCATCGCCCAAAATCGCTATCGTACCCGATATACGCTCCTTCACTGGACTCGAAATATACGAGCTCAACCACGCAAACATATCCCTGGAGCAAAGACCGCGCTTAAACACCAAATTCGGATACGTCGCGTTACCCATAATCTTACGTGTCGTATGATTCAAGCCGCCTTCCACGATATCCTGAATCTCTACATTGACACCTAAACCACTCACCTCCTGGAACATAGCGCCATCGCCACTAACGCCCGCTACGCTCAACGTCACCTTAAATCCATAAGCTGCTAAAGGGTCTACTCTATTCGCCATAACTTCCTCCCGTCTATTAATTTGCCTAAAAGGCAAGATACATGCTATCTCCAGCCCCCCGCCACACAACTACCTAAGAACATAACATGCAAAGCTAATACCAAGTCCACAACTATTTTTAAACCGCTCTCTTTCGACACCACTCGCCAAAAACCTAGCACAAATAACCGCCCAACTTGTCACAGGGTACAATTGTCCACACCTAAAACCTTTAAAATACATAAACTCCCTTGCAACTATCCAAAATTCTTGTTAGCTTCACAGCCGACCCAAAGGCTCAAAAGTCTTTGGGTTATTTATTAGCGTTTTTGCTAAAACCAATGTTTTTAATGGGTGGGGGAAGTATCCCCCTACGCGCGGGCTTCCTCGCCGAATTCACAATTCGCGCAAAATTTTGTGCAATGTTTCGACTATTCGTCGAACCATTGCACAAAATGCGCTCATTGCGTATTTGTCTCGGCGATCCCGCGCTACCCCCAAAGTGCATGCAATCCTTTTGTTAAGAGCCGAACAATCGCTTCGGGGGCGTTACGGGGGGCTTGCCCCCCGTTGAGGGGGTAGTGGCAAACCCGCGCACAGCGCGGGGTTGACACGTAGGGGGACACTTCCCCCCACAAAAGTAATACGCATAAATATCGAATGCATCGAAGTATTCCTAAACGCTCCCCCCAAGTGATTCATCAAAATACAGTTTATCATTATATATTAAGGTAAAACCATGGCAATTCAACGACACCCCATGACTCCATGGGGTTTTCAGCAACTCAAAACAGAACTTAAACGCATTCGCGAGTTCGACAAACCCAATAACGTCCGCGCCATCGAGGAGGCAAGAGCACACGGCGACCTCAGCGAGAACGCCGAGTACAAATATGCAAAAGAGCAGCAAGCATTCATCGTAGGACGTGAAAAGGAAGTCGAAGCCCTCATCGCCACCGCCGAAGTCATTGACCCCAGCACCCTTTCGGGTGATCGCGTCGTTTTCGGCGCATCGTGCAAACTACTCGACATCGATACCGACGAAGAACTGGAGTACACCATCGTCGGAGAGAGCGAATCTGACGGCGCCAAAGGACGAATTTCAGTCGTCAGCCCCATCGCGCGTGGGCTCATCGGAAAACGCGTCGGCGACGAAGCGATTGTTAACGCCCCAAAAGGAAAGCGCAGCTTTGAGATACTCGACGTCGAATTCAGAAGCACCGACACTTGGCAAGTTTAAATCATTGCAAAAACGCTAAAACTTACACTAGCGCTCATTTTCTTGAGAGCGCAGCACAAACATAAAGTTCTCACCTCTTTTCGCTGCACCCAAAACATCTATAAATCATCTATAGAGACCTTTGCACGGACCAAAAATTTGAATGTTTTTTTCCAAAACGAAACAGTTTTAAAGAAAATTAGTCGTTTTGTAGAGAAGCAAAACAATAAAATGCGCATAAAATTAGACATGCAGATGATAGAATGGCAGTTTATTCGGTAAGCGTTTAAAAAGTGCTTTCTTTAGTGCCACAGCCGTCCAGGCTGTGGCCGCTTCGCGCGCGGCCTCAGCCGCGACCAATCGCTGACATCCGTGTCGCGATTGAAGGGAAGGGGGGGAC
>JBBAEA010000145.1:0-8345 GCA_041656175.1 Bradymonadales bacterium
AAAAGATGTTTCCCCCCGTACCCCCTTCCCCAAAGAAAGCACTCTTTTAAGCACTTTTCGAATAAAATGTTATTTTATCTTCACCTTGCCTTATTTTATTAGCATTTTTAGCGTATATTTCTCTACAAAATGTCTCATTTTGTTTAAAACTGTATCGGATTTGTAAAATTAAATTCATTATTTCTAGCCGTGCAAAGGTCTCTTTTCTTCTTTTTTTCTAGAATTAGGCTTAAAATTGCAAAGAAAACTGAGTTCAAATTAGCTAGGATAGTCTTCCTTTTTTTGCAGTAGAGTCTTGATTTTATCCACTTTACTTTAAAGGCTTACCTGACTTTCGTTATTTTACACCAGCTACTTGTTGAGCTTTTCGTCCTATTATTGCTTCTTAATCGCCGTGATGGGTACGCTTTGCGCATCATCGATTTGGCGCAAGAACTCTCTAAATTTTGCATAATCCTCCACCTCTACGCGTTGGGGAGGGATTATCGTTTTTTCTTCGATCGATAGCTCGTTTTTACGAACCTTAAGCGTACGTGTAAAGCTGCCAAACGGCGTTTCTAGCTCTATATTCTGTGGCTCCGAGCTAAAGTGGTACTGACTAGGCGCCCGGAAAACAACAGAACGCGTAGAATAGAGCGAATCGGAGAAAATCAGCGGATTTTCACGTGTTTGCAAGCTCGCTAAATTGGATATGAGATTATGAGCCATGGTTCCTGGAAGGATAGAAAAACCCACTTCGCTCATTTCGGCATAGTTAGGCGCCGAAAAATCGTATTCTAGCGAAAAAGCTTCTTCAGTGGCTTCCAAATTTTGGTAATCTAGGCGCGATATTTTTGCTAATCCATAAGAATTGGCGAGTGAGTTTTCGAGTATGCGCCACAATCGCTCGCTATCGTTTTTGAGTTCAAAGATGGCGTTTCGCAGTTTCATCGCACGGGCTCCACGTAGGGATTCGCGCCCTGACGCGGCAAGGGAACCATCCTCATTGATACTCAGCTGCAAGAAGATATTGCTCGTATACTTCGATAAATCGTAGCGCGGCGTACGGATCTCGGTGGCTTGCCCATCACTAAGTATATAAGCGGGTCGATCGTGTAGCTCCTCGGCTAGGTAAGCGAAGGGAGTAAAGTTTTCGCTAGGATCTAGGTAGTATTCTTTTCCTTCGATCTCGCAGCGAATTGAGGGGTAAAGCAATTGTGGTGGAAGCAACTCCCCTATTTTGACTGGTGCATCGTATGACAAAATAACGACAACATCGTTCTTGATCTCTGCGAGATCTAGAAGCGCTTTGAGTAAACCGAGGCGATTGCCCGTCTTCGCGTTCCAAGTCTGGGAGGCGAAAGTACTAAAGTACTGCCCCTTTTCAGTAATCTTCGCTTTTATTGCGTTAAATATGGCTAAAGCCGCTTCCAAAGTTTTGCCATCTTTCGCTTTTATCGCATTTTCGGCAAATATGCTGCGAAGCGCTTCTTCGAGGTAAGCGGACTTAGCACTACTCAACAAAACACGATTATACAAGTTTAGCGCAAAATCATTAAAGTCCAAGCGATGCGCAATCTGCATATTGGGCAGGAGATTCACCTCGCTTGGCGAATATGGCTCGTAGGTAGGTGGCAACTGAAAATCCATTCGGTAGCTACAACGCTTGTTCTCGCCTACTATTTTGCAGTCTACGTTTGGAATCGCATTACGGAACTCTGTGATCGGCTTATGCTCCTTTGGATACTCTACAATGAACTCCGAATGCAGGAGGGGGGCGTCGGTTGTTTTAAAGAACCAAGTGGGAACATAATAGGCGTTGTCGTATTCTCGACGTGGAGGATCGGCCAAAAAATACTCGACCTCAATAAAATCCCCATCATCGAGTTTGGGCATGCTAATAGATTCTTTGTGAGAGATTGCCTCGGGGCTTATTGTATCCAGCGTGTCGTGTTTAATCGTACGAATCTGGGTGACCACGGCGTTTGGCGGCAAATAAACTTCGCCGAGTAGATTTTTCCCCTCTTTATTGAGTATGCGCGATATCTGATGCGTTACCGATAAGGCTGAGCCGTCTTCAAAATAACGATACGCGGCGTAATCAAGAATATAGAACGCGCTGTAGCGATCCTTAGGATTGCTAGCCAAATAATCGCGAACAATTTGTAAGCCATCTTTACGCAATGATTGCAAGGGACTCTCGTTTTTGAGCACAGCTTCAATATTGCGCAAAGCCATATCGGTGGGGCTAGCATCGAGGAATTTTTGCAGATGTTTCAAATAATTTGGCGAATTATTCGCCATACTAAAATCGATAATTTGGTTTAAATGATGGCTTTGCTGCGATTTCACCATTTCCGCATCGTAGTACTTTTCTAGGAGCGATTCCCCCAAGTCGGCTTTTCCCAAACGCAAAAAGCTCGGCAAATACTCTGCAACAATATCAGACGCGGAATAACGCGAGCGAAGAGAATCGAATGATGCTGTTATATTGTCGATATTTTTCGTAGGGACATCGATACTCTTGGTATACAAACTAATAATCTGCGGACAATGCTGTATATTATCGGGAAGTTCATGGATGGCTTGTACCTTAGCCCGCAAGAACTCCTGCTCGTAGTAGAGCGCTGCTATTTCGCAACTCGGATTAGCCTTATAAGCGTCGCGGATCGCAATATACATCTCGTTTTTCCATGACATGGCTTTGGAGAAATGGTAGCGCAACAGCTGAGTATCGGCATTGGCAGGTAGAAGCTCGTCGTATCGCGCAAAGGCATCACTCGCCTGCGGCGCCGCAATTTGATTGAGCAGTTTAATGAGGTAGATCATCGCCAAACTAGCCTCGGGTGCTTCGTCTATAACGGCTTGGGCAGAATCCAGCGCAAAATCGTTCGATAACGACGCTAAAATATGTGGATCTGAGCCATAGCGCTCCACCAAAAGCAAGCTTGAAGGAATATGCTTTTTCTTCTCGATCGACGCCTTAAGCGCTAGCCCTGCGTCATAATGTCGCGATATAGAGATGGCATAAAAAGCGTAGAGCCAAGCGTAGAACGGATGCTCTGCTAGAGCACGTGGATCTTCGGGGAACTTCTCCAAAATATCTATCTGCTTCACGGACTTAGGTCCCGCGCTCGTCATCGTTGCATCGCTCTCTATGCTGTAAGCAAGTTCAGATAGATCTTTGTTTCGTGGGCTTAAAAACATGGTAAAAGCTTGACGTTGCTGCTTTTCCACCAAAATTTTGATACGCACACGATGTGTACCCTTGGGCAGAGAAAGCCGCGCCGCCATCATTTTACTTCCTCCCAAATTCTCCACCCCCTTATCTAAAACCAAGCTCTCACCAACGTATACGCGAAACAAATTCGACGACACCATGCTTAGTATAAATTCGCCATCCTCTTCCAAATTCAAGTAGCTTTCAAAAAAGTGGCTACCCATCTTCACATAGGGGATGCTCGGATTTTCATCGATGGTCGTATCTCGCGTCTTGAGTTCTAGCCCTCTAAACAGATAGCTATCTGCTAGTCTAGCATCTTCTTCGGGGGGCAATTTTGCATCAAAATCGGGGAAAACATGTACGGAGAACGGCCCAAGCCAACGGAATTTCGTCATAGGAATAGAGTGCGCGAGCGGCTCTAGGCGCGTAGGAACAAATTCTAGCGCCTTCTCATAGGCTAGATGTTCTACAATCGGATAAAACGACAAGGCTTCATCGCTTAAACGATTCACCTCCACTTGTTTGAGGGCGTCGTAATCAAGACTATAGGAACTATTGAGCGCAATGTTCATCAAACGCATAGTCGCTAATAGCGCGAAAGGATGCTCGGGCGCTTCACGTAAAAAACGCGTAAAATGCGTCATGCTCTCTGGAAACATGCCTTTTTCATAATAAAGCTCCCCTAGCAAAAGCTCCGCTTCGGCTTCGGCGACGCCATCAAGCTCCTTAAGAGCCTCGTTGAACTGCCCACTCGCCCATAGCTGCTCTGCTCGTTGGACGCTTTTTGGGAAACTTGGCCATTCACTCGCGTTGAAGACGGAAACCGCTGATTTTGGCACGGCTTGCTGAGAGGCGCAGCCGAGTAAAAGGAACAAGGCTGAGAAAAGGAGGATAAGTTTTGGCTTAAACATAAATTTACTCTTATATTTCACTATTCTACTTTGTTTCACTCATTAACTTTGTAGTTTTTCTAATGGAGAGGGGGTAGCGCAAGATCACCTGAAAAAATTGGCAATGAGCAAATTTTATGCGATGGCTCGGCGATTAGCCGAGACTTCGCATAAAATAAATGCGAATTGCCGAATTTTTGAAGGAAGCTTGCGCGAGGGGGAAACTTCCCCCCTTAGAAAAAAACATTGAAAACTTTACGGCAAAAACTCAGTATTTTGCCACAACAGGTTGATTAAGGATGCGGTCAAGGGACTGCAAAAAGCTCAAGAATGCGGGGTAATCGCTGGGTTGAACGACGTTGACGTCGAGTTGGAAGGTGAGATTTGTGCGCAGGCTGTTGACCACGGCGCCTTTGTGCGGGTCGTCTGTGAGTTGCGCGTTATTTTGGAGTTCAAACTCGACTTGGTAGTAGCCAAATGCTGATTTTTGGCTTTGATTTTGCGGCAGTTGAACACGGGTGTTTGCTGGAAACAGCAGGGTTGACTCGATCTCGAAACGCAGGGCGCTCGCCAGGGCAAGTGCGTAGACGCGTGATGCAGACGGCGCAAAGCGTGTGGTTATGGATGACGGCGACG
This sequence comes from Bradymonadales bacterium, assembly GCA_041656175.1. Lineage (GTDB taxonomy): Bacteria > Myxococcota_A > Bradymonadia > UBA4248 > UBA4248 > JBBAEA01. The sequence continues at coordinate 4,729 of JBBAEA010000145.1, forward strand.
CAAGTGGGAAAATGACCAATTCCTTGCTGCCGCCGCTGGAGAGGTCTTTGGTCGGGACAGTGGCGGTGAATTCGAGGGCTGCGGGTTCGTTGACGTCGTCGATTTGGATGAAATTGACCGATTTTAGCGTAGCACCTGGATAGCTGACCACGAGTTCGTTTTGGTAGAGTTGGTGTTGCTGCGTATTTTGTTCGTAGCGTTCGCGGTAGCTTGGCGCCATGATGCCTTTGTAGCTCGCGCTGCCCCAAAACTCGGTGGTTTCGGGCCCAATGAAAAAGCTCGCGCGCGTTTTAGCTACGTTGTCGTCGGCGCTGGAGTACGGCGTGGTGACTAGCTCGTAGCTCGCGTCGTCGGCAACGATGAGCGCGACGGCGCCTTGGTCTTGGTAGGGAAGCTCGTGGATGCCGCTGCTTTCGGCGGTCGCGTCGAGGTAGAGTTTGTATTCGGGGAGGTATGCGATGGCGTGGTCGAAGATATAGGGCGAGGCGATGTCGGTGTTGATGGCACCATTAGGGCGAGTGCGAATGAGTACGAAATCGGCTCGAACGCCAATGACTGAGAGCATCGCTTTGAGCAGGCTAGTTTTGTCTTTGCAGTCGCCAAAGCGCCGTTTAAGGACGAGGGGTGCGGGATAGGGCTTGTGTCCGTGTATACCAAATTCGAGTGCGACGTAGCGCGTATTACTAATGACGAAGCGGTGTATTGCCTTAATTTTATCCATCGTATCGCTTAAATTTTGCGTGATGTCGTTGACTGTGCTGATAATTTCGCTGTTAGCCTGCCACTGCTCCTGCGAAAGTGCGATGTACCAATTTGCGACAGCTTGCCATGTATCAAAAGATGAAATGACGAGGAATTGGCTAATTTGAGCGGGTCCCAAGTGCATAGGTTCTTGCTGCAATTTGGCAAAGCCCCTCTCATCGAAGATGTACTGTACAGTCTGATTATCGAGCTCAACGCGCTCGACTTTGGTATCGGCTGTAAGATTAAAGGGGTCGTGTTTTTTAAAATGCAAACGCATCGATTTTGGCGCTATCACGACGTAGCGATTCCAATGCTTGCTAAAGTATGATTGTAGCTGGAAGATATCTGAGAAAAAGAGCGACGCGTTAGATGAGCGTTTGTTTTGACTGCGCTTGTATCGAAACTCGACTTTATCACCTATGCTTAAATCGTTGAGTTGTATAACAATTTGGCGCTGATCGTAGTACATGCGAACGGATTCATCCGCGATATTGCTTTCGCTGGTCTGATACGTTCTTCGCACAGAACCATCTTTTTTGGTCACAGCCACGGATATAATTTCGATATTTTCATCACTAGGCGAATAATTAATAGGAACCGCGCGAAGTGCTCGTATGCCCTCTTCATCTATAATTTCGAAGGCGATTTGGTAGAAGGTAGAACTCAATCCATTGGGGTAAATTTTACTAACCCTCTGATCGAGCAAACTCACGTAGCCTGTCGCCGTTTCATCTTTATTGCTAGGAATTTCATCGATAATATAAGCCTGCTCAAAAGCTTCATCGCCGCTACTCACAAACTGCAGTCGCTGTCTTAGGCTGCTGTCGTGTGGAGAGAGTGCTAGGGCTTGGTTAAAGGCGAGATTGGCTTCGTTGTGTTGGCCGCGACGTTGCAAGTAGTCTGCGTAGCTTATGAGCGGTTTTGGGTCTGTCGGTGCGACGGCGAGCATCTCTTTGTACTGCGCCGATATTTCGTCGTCTGGATATTCATATGCCTGTAGGATCTGCAGCAACATTTCGTGTAATTTAAGTTCGTAGGGACTCAAACGGATACTTTGTTTTAGTACCGCTACTATCTTTTCTACGCTCTCTGTGCGCGCTGCAGCGTCCATATTGGCGAGTTCGAGTAAATGGCTACTAACCCACTCGTTTCGGTAGATACTCGATCTGATATCTTGGCGAAGTAGAGCCTCTAGGGCTTGACGATATTTTTCTTGGTCGTTTTCGGAGTGCACGGCAGCGTAGCCCGAAGCGAAGTTGGGGCTCTCTAGCGCTGTTTCGATGTAGGGCAAAAGTTCATTCGCCGCATTTTGCTCTAAGCCTAAAGAAACAAGGGCTCCCGCGCTGAGCAGTGCAGGAGTGTATGCTTTGGGAAAAGCGCTCTGGAGCTGCTTTGCTTTAAGGAGCAAATCGAGGTTTGACAAGATATTGTTTTGCGTGAGCTGAAGCTCAATCATTCGGCTCATATGCCACGGGCTAGTGTTGCACTGTTTATCGTATTTTGTATACGCTGCCATGATTTCCCAATCTTCCCCTAAAAGGTCAGCGGCCATCATGTAGTCTTCCCCGCAAGGATCCTTTACACGCAGCGGCACGTCTTGCGCAGCCAATGCATCCGCTTCAGAAATCGCTTTTCGGGCAAAATCCGCGCTACTATCTTGCATATTCTCCGAAAATACGTAGTGCGCTAACAACGCTTTGTGAGCTAGGGGAATTTCGGCATCAAGTAATGACCTCGAACACGAAGGGTAGCGCTTAATCGTTCCTTGCTCGGCCAGTGCCTGCGTTAGCGAACTTAGCGTCTCTAGGCTACGAAAAGCTACAGCCGCCCCCGCGCAACGCCCTAAATCCGGCGCTGCTCCACTCTTATCAGCCCTGCACTGAAGCAGACTCACGTATGTTGGCGCCACCGTGTCCTCTGTTGTTAACTTGAGAACAATTTGGTTTTCACCTTTTTTTAATTTTACAAAGTATCCGTTCCCCTCTGGCGAATGAGGATAAGCCAAGTATCCGATCTGCTCGGCCACCAATTCTGTGTTGAGCCAAGCCTTAAACGGCGTGGCACTAGCAATTTGGAGTAGCGCCGTTTGTTCGGCATCGACGTGAATGCTACTCACCAAAAAGGCAACGGCGTTATTGGCCGGGTTTATTCGCTGCCCTAGCTCAATAGCACCCGCATTCGCACTTGTGTCGTAGCTTAACCAGTGTATATCCGAGAAGATGCCCTGCATCGGCTTATCGATAGAGAAGCCTAGTTCTGGCTCATCTGTGCGCAGCAAACCCTCCATCGCACTATTTTCAAAAGGCCCCGCAATATGCCACTTCGATATCAAGCCCAAAGCCGCCAAGGATTTCTCAAGATCCTCGCCTAAGGCGACTTGGCTTCGCAGCACTTGCCACTGCGCAAAACGTTTTGCGGCCGGGTTTTTGATACGATTTGCTGCTCGGGTAAAAGCATCGGCGTAAACCCGCGTTGGCACGGTATTGCGCAAGCGCGTCGCAGCCCACAAAAGTGGTAGGGCCGCTGCCTGAGGCTGTCGTAAACAAATCGCGTCCGCTCCCTCAACGGCGTCGTATTTCAGCTTCTGTGGCACGCCGATAGCGCGATCAATGAGCGAATCAAGTCGCTCTCGCTCTTGTACGCTCTGAGCTATAGCGAAGCTGGGTAAAATAAAGCAAAGAATAAGGAATAAAAATAACTTACGATACATATTATTTTGGCAAAAATATATTACACAATACTAAAAGCGCTGCCCAAGCAGAACCACGGGGGATGCTATAAGATTTTCGCCACCTACGCAATGCATATCACTATATATGGAGAGCTTTGCACGGGATATATGGAGAGCTTTGCACGGGGGGAACCTTTTTTCT
>JBBAEA010000146.1:0-8111 GCA_041656175.1 Bradymonadales bacterium
CAATTATTACGAACACATCATCCGTGACGAATCCGAGATGGAAAAATTCTGCGCGTATATTCGCGACAATCCTATCCGCTGGAAGATGGATTCATTGTATACCCGTGAGCCGTAGGGGGGGGGGGGGATATTTCCTAGGGCAGCCACAAAGTCCTGTTTCGCCAAAAACCGGACGGGGCGTCGCGGGGTGTCCCCGCGGAGGGGGTAGACGCAAACCCGCGCACAGCGAGGGGTTGCGGCGTAGGGGGATACTTCCCCCACAAGAGAAAATGACGCGGGGCTCGGGTTTGTCGTTTTAGTATTCGTTGGCGTCGACGTAAACTTCGCGTGCTTTTTGTCCGTTTGCGGGTCCAACGATACCTTGGCGCTCGAGTTGTTCGATGAGGCGAGCGGCGCGGTTGTAGCCGATGGACATGCGGCGTTGGAGCAAGGAAGCTGAGGCCTGGCCTGCGTTTGCGACGATGGCGATGGCGTCGTCGAATAGGGAGTCGAGTCGTTCGTCTGCGGCGTCGTCGTTGGAATCGTCGTTGGATTCTTTGTCTCGTATGATGTCTTCGTTATATTGCGGCTCGCCTTGGGCGCAAAGGAAGTCGGCGATGGCTTGGACTTCTTCGTCGGAGATGAATGCGCCGTGGACGCGTTGGAGCATGCCAGAGTTTGGGATGGTGAAGAGGGAGTCGCCGTAGCCGAGTAGGTCTTCTGCGCCTTTGGTGTTGAGAATGGTTCGGGAGTCGACGTAGCTAAAGACGCGGAAGGCAAGTCGGGTGGGGAAGTTGGCTTTGATAACGCCGGTGATGACGTCGGTCGAGGGGCGTTGGGTGGCGAGTACGAGGTGAATGCCTGCGGCGCGTGCCTTTTGGGCGAGTCGTGCGATGGCGCGTTCGATGTCTTTTCCGGCGGTCATCATGAGGTCGGCGAATTCGTCGACAACGATGACGATGTAGGGCATGAATTGGTGAATGAGTTCGTCGTTTTCGTCGCGCATTTTGAGTTTGTCTCGTAGGCGCTCGTCGGGGTTTTTGAGTTTTTCGTTGTAGTTTTTGATGTTTCGCACGCCTAAGTCGGCGAGTTTAAGGTAGCGAGCGTCCATTTCGTCGCAAGCCCATTCGAGGGCGCGGACGGATTTTTCGGGCTCTGTGATGGGGGGGAGAAGTAGATGCGGGATTCCGTTGTATATGCTCAGTTCTAGGCATTTGGGGTCGACCAGAATGAGTCGAACTTCTTCGGGGGTTGCGTTGTAGAGTAGGGAGCAGAGCATGGTGTTGATGCCAACGGATTTTCCGCTTCCGGTGGAGCCCGCGATAAGTAAGTGGGGCATTTTGGCTAGGTCGGAAACGACGGTGTCTCCTTCGATGTCTTTGCCTAGGGCTAAGGTGAGGACGGATTGTGCCTCGTTAAAGAGTTTGGAGGCGAGTATTTCCTTGATATAGATGGTGTTTCTCTTTTCGTTGGGAATTTCGATCCCGACGACGTTTTTCCCAGGAATGGGGGCTAGAATTCGGATCGAGGTGACTTCGAGAGCCATTTTGAGGTCATCGCTGAGGTTTGAGATGCTGTTAACGCGTGTTCCAGGATCGGGTAGGAACTCAAAGCGTGTAACGACGGGGCCTGGGCAGATTTCGACAACTTTACCTTTGACGCGGAATTCGGCGAGTTTTTCTTCGATTTTTTCGGCAATGCTTTGAAGGACTTCATTATCGAAGCCGCGCTCAGCGTTGGGGTTGTACTTTAATAATGATAGGGGCGGTTTTTGGAAGGCGAGTTTTTCGTTTTGTTGTTTTTGTAGTCTCTCGTTCTCGGCGGCTAGGAGTTCCTCTTCGCTGGCGTTTTGTTTGGCTTGTGCAACGACGAAGCCAGCTACTGGCGTGTTGCTTTTCGGGCTTTGTGGTATTTCAGTGCTCACAGCTTTTGATACGATGCTTTCCGCTTTGGCTTTGGCGTTTGCAGCGCGTACTTCTGCGCTTGCGGCTCGCGTGATCGATTCGATAGAAGGAACGGAGTTATTTCGCGATACCGGTATGGGTGTGACTTTTTCGTCGGTGTTTTCTTGAGGAAGTAGTGTTTTGTGCCGTGTAAAGGCTCTAGACTTGTAGTTATTTTCAAGAATGGCGTCTGCATCGATATTTTGTATGCTCTCGACGCGTGTGCTCTCTTGACTACTTTGTACGGCTTCTGTCGTTTTTAGGGGCAGCGAGTCGTCGCTTTCGCCAACTTGGCAGCTTTCGGCTGGGGTGAGGTTAAGTTTTGGTTGTAGCATGTGCCTTGCGAGTTCGGCCGCAACGTTTCCAGGCTTTGTGCGATCTTCGCTGGAGTCTTGAGCTTCATGTGGGGCTAAGCGTGATTTTAGTCTAGCTTGTATACTCAGGAACTTGTCGTTGTTTTCGGCTTTAGCGGTCACGGCTTCGCAGTTCTCGCAACTTGGGCAAATCGCAAGAGTTGGCGGTAGGGTTTTCGCTCTTTCGAGGTGTTTGCCAGTATTGGTGGGGGCGCCCGAATAGGTGATGGATTTTCGGTGCATCGTTCTGGGCTTCCAGTTGGCTAGCACTTGAGGCTTAGAAAGTTGTTCTGGGCTAACGATGGAGTCGAACTCAAAGGATGGCTCGATCAAGGGAATAGAGCGCGTCCGGCGAGTTTTCCGCATTCTGGGGCTCTTAGAGATTTTTTGCAAAATCGAGGCAAGTCGTTCTTTCTCGGCGCTTGTGTTTTGCTCTAGGTCGGTTTTGTTTTTGCCTTCCTTTTTTGGCTCTGGCTTATTTTGTACTTCTTCGATGACTGGGGGTTTGTGTGTACCGAGTAGTTCGTTGGTGTCGGGGTCTTCAATCCAGAGAATGGGGTTTTCTCGCAGTTCGGAAGGAGCCTTATCGATGATTGAGCGCGAACTACGTTCGCGATCCACTTTGTTGGGTTTTGAGGGGCTAATGTTTTGTGAAGGAACACCTGCAAGTGACGGCGCTAGTTGTAGGCGATTTTGGCGCAAGCTGTGGTGCAAGTACACGAAGGGTGCAGCGATAGCTTTGGCTATAGCGACACAGCATATCTTAATGATGCGTGCGCACAATCGGATAAAAGAGCTAAATTTGGTGTTAGTTACAAGGAGTAGTCCAAAAAAGCTAAGTACAGCGCATAGGCTAGTGGCCCAAGCAAAACTGAGCTTTTTTAACAGTAGCGATGAGAGGAATACGCCAAGTACGCCGCCAGCGCTGTAGCCTAGAACTGTTGTTTGGATCAGCATCTCAAAAAGTGGCGCCGATGCAAAAATCAGCATGCTTTGCCCTAGCAACTCTGGGGGCCTTGCTTCTAGAGCGCGTCCAAAAAAAGCAAATATCGCGAGTAAAATGCAGATAGTTGAGAAGAAAAACGAAGATAATCCGAAAAGTTTGAGTAAAATGCTAGCAATATACGCTCCCGCGGGTCCGAGTAAATTTAACGTTGTGCTAGCTTCAGGCTGGAGGTCGCTGGTGGTCGAAGTGATAAGGGCAAGGAATACGAGTATGCCAGCAGCCATGAGTAGGAAAGCGGCTAGGTAATGGCGAGGTTTTGTGGCTAGGGCTTTGTTTTTTGTAACAGCTTTGCGGCTAGTCACTCGCTTAGTACTTTGATTTTTAGCTTTTGCCTGCTTAGATTTTGCTACCGTTGTGTCCGCTACCTTCTTTTTGGCGACACGGGCTGTTTTACTAGTTTTGTCTAACTTTTTGCCTTGCATCCTTGCACCGATTTGCGTCGTAGTTTCGATAAAAAACGTGAATTCTACAGGCAAAGCTCTGTAGCAATGCCTTGCGTGGGAGCTTAGCACAGAATGGAATTGGCCTATAATTTCAGGGCTTTTGTGGCGAATTAGCGCGTTTTAAGCTCAGATTCTCACGTGATCCGCCCTAGGGCAAGCGCAAAGCCATAAAATTGGCTGTTTTTAAGTTTTTACTTTGGTGGGGGAAGTCTCCCCCTACGCCGCAACCCCGCGCTGTGCGCGTGTTTGCGTCTACCCCCTCCGCGGGGACACCCCGCGACGCCCCGTTCAGTTTTGGCGAAACTGGATTTTGCGCTTGTCCTAGCCCATGTAACGCCACTTCAGCGATTGTTCAGAGCATGCTTAGTTATTGCAATCAAGATTCTAGGCAAGCGCTAATTTTCAACGAACACTCTGAGTACTAACTTCGTCCCGTGGCGAGTTTTCGCATGCGTTCTTGGAAGAGAACGTTGACTTTGCAGTCATCTAGTGTTTCGCAGACGATGCCAAGCCCAAATTTTCGGTGCTGTATGAGGTCTGCTACTTTGAAGCGGCGGTTAATGCTGTATTCGAGGATCTGCTCTGCTTGCGCATTTTGAGTGAGCCGCTCCCACGCGGCTCGCAAAGTCTCGGGGCTTTCGAGTTCTTCGGCTTGTATGGGGCTGCGCGTTACAGGGATGACGTTGATACTGGGTTCATCTGCGCGCATATGTTTGTTGTTGCAGACGGCGCAGATAATGCGATGGCTGCCATCTTTGGCGCTAGCGTGTGGCTTGATACAAGCGCACTCAGGGCACCATGTATCGAAGTAGTCGATGTCGTCTAGTGCTATATCTAGACTCTCGTCGCTGAAATAATCATCAAGAATGTTTTCGTCTTCAAATTCATCGCGTTCGATGGGAGTGTTCGTATTTACTTTAGCGTGAGCTGCCATGACGTACCTAGGTAAAAAAAGAACGGTGAAACAGAGCTCTAGCTCTAGCTCTTGGCAAGGGGTTATACACAAGACGCGGGTCTGTACAAGCATTTTGTTAGAATATTTTTGATGACGGCTTTTTAGCTGTTTGTGAGTGGGGAAGCGCTTCCCTTCGGATACTCTGATTCATTGGGACTACAGCCCCAAACCCCGTCTGAGAGCTATCGCCCTTAGAACCCAGTTTTGTATGTAAACTATTGATTTTATTGACTTTATTCTGAATATTCCCTGACTTTCGTTGTTTTAATCAAGGGGCAGCTTTGATACCAGCCCCTACGGTTGTGCAATTTTCACATTGTTCAGAGCCTCCCTATTAAAAGCTCAGCGCGTGTTTTGCGTGCAAAAAACTGTTGTTTTATGGGCAAAGTAGCTTAAACACAGGAGAAACCTTAAAAATTGCTTCTTAGAGCAACATTGAAAACGCTTGCGATATGCGAGTTTCTTAGGCAGGATGCCTTTGTGTGGCTAGGGCGCGGATTTGCGCTAAGCCAGAATATGGAGAGGGATTTAATGGAGGCACCCAGCGATTCGGAGCTTATCTGCCAAGCACAAGGCGGGGATAGGGATGCTTTTGAACAACTTTATTGGCGCTACCAAAATCGTGTCCTTGCGGCTGCGTATGGGGTAGTGCGCAATCGCCAAGATGCTATGGACATTGCTCAAGAGAGCTTTGTGCGGGTGTATAAAAACCTTCACAAATTCCAAGCAGATTCTAGTTTTTATACTTGGCTGTATCGTATTGTGGTGAATCTATCCATCGATCATCTACGGCGGCGCAAAAAACACAAAGAGGTTGAATTCGACAACGAATTCCAAAAAAACTTCTCTGATGACGATCCCTTGCTGCCGTCGACCTTGGGCATTAACCCCGGCAAGGTCTACCAACGAAAAGAACTGCGCGAGCAACTCAACTTGGCGCTAGAGTCCTTGTCAGAGAAACATCGCAGTATCATTATACTTCGCGAGATAGAGGGGCTGTCGTATAATGAAATATCCGAAGCATTGGGCATATCGATGGGAACGGTGATGAGTCGCTTGCACCACGCGAGGCTCAATATGCAAGCGGCGTTGCGAGAGTATTTGGACGCAGATGGTATCTCGCCAACGCAAAAATAGCATAGGAGTCGCACGAGTGTAGGTGTGTGTAGTTCATAGTAGCACATGCATCTACAACATGCTGAAAATATTGTATTTTTTAAGGAATAAAACTGAAGATTTTGAATAAACGCAGTTTACAAGTTGCAGCGTTTGGCATAGAAGCATAGATGTGAGTGCTTAGGCGTTCGTGCCTAGGATGCTATGACAAATAGATGGGGAGAGAGATGAACGCACGAAGAGCGTTGTTAGCAATGTTGATGGGCACCTTGTTTTGGTCCTGTACGCTGGACACAGACATGGACGAAATTAATTTTGAGCATGGTTTACGGCTAACGGTTATACACACGGGTGATATCCATAGTCGTATTTTTCCGTACGACATGGATTTGATGGCTACGGATGAGCGTTTAGGGATGGTGCAGTCACACGAGCCCTTTGGTGGTTTTGCGCAAGCGGCTACGGTGATCAAAAAGATCCGCGGCCATGCGCAGCACAGTCTTCATGTCGACTCAGGCGACGTATTTCAAGGGGCGCCGGTCTTCAACGAATTCCACGGTGAGCCCGAGATCGAGATGTTTAACTTGATTGGGCTAGACGCCTTCATTATAGGTAACCACGAGTTTGATGATGGACCGCTCAATTTGTATGACAAGCTCTCTAAGGCGCATTTTTCTTGCTTGGCTGCGAACTACAACTGGCGCGGAACCCAAGGGCTAGATATTGAGCCGCTAAAGAACGCTGCGCAGCCCTATGCCATTATTGATGCGCAAGGCGTTAAGGTCGCCGTTATCGGTATGGCAAACTTCTCTAGCATGAGTTCGATCCGCTACGGTGATAGCGGCTTGGGCATTACAGTGCTAGAGAACATTCAAGTAGTGCAGTCCTACATTGATTTACTCAAAAACGACGTGAATATTATCACCATGGTAACTCACTTAGGGCTCGGCGAGGATGAGGATGTGATCCGCAAAACGACGGGACTAGACGTAGTATTCGGTGGGCACTTACACATCGTCTTAAATCCTCCCAAAAACATCCCCGACGAAACAAAGGATCCAGATGGAAAACTCGCCATGCGCATGGTTCCGCTGGTGCACAGCGGCGCTTTTATGAAGTATATCGGTCACTTCGACGGCGTATTTTACCCGCATGAGAAACAGCCGTGGAACTTAGAGTTGGCTTCGCACGACTACAAGGCGATTCCCATTGATTCGACTATTCAGCCCGATGCTTCGGTTGTACACTTACTTAGCCCCTATGAAGTTGAGCTCGCGCGACGAATTGACCTGCGCAAAGTCGTTGGCTACGCGCCCCAAACACTGCGACGCTTCGGCACAGGTGGCAACGATTCACCGCTTGGCAACTTCTTGGCCGACAACATGATGGTTCGCGCAAGAGTGGAAGCCGACTTTTCGGCGACAAACTCGCTGGGTATCCGTACCGATATTCACCGAGGGCCAGTGACTAACGATATGCTCTACAACGTCTTTCCCTTCCCCAACGACGTAACATCAATGACTCTCTCTGGTAATGAGGTACAGATTTTACTCGACTATAACACGTATCGTTCAAGTAACCGCGGTTGCCAAAGTCAGCTACAGGTCGCTGGAATTCGCTATACACTTGACTGCCACATTGCGCAGAAAACGGTGAACGATCTACTCGATAAAGGCTATCTCTTTGAGTTCCAATATCGCGATCCAACGATTAAGTTTGCGCGCAATATCAAGTTCGTACGCGGTACATGCAAAACGGACGCGGACTGTCACTACTCCGAAGAAGGCATATCGCGCTGTGAGACGATTAAAGACTCGATGAAGGGAGAATACAAGGCATGTATTGAGGATCTGCAACCACAGTGGTTCTACCGTTTTGCGACGAATAACTACATGGCAAGGGGCGGTTCTGGCTTTACAACGCTCAAGTACAACACGACGCAAAAAGACACCGATGTCTCTCTACGAGACATAACGATCGAAGGCATAGAGAAGCAGCCAAATTGTATGCAACGATGTATCGACGCCGCCACTGAGCTAGATCCCAACTTTGATGCTGCCTCCATGCAACTTGGCGATTGCAAACAGCTACTAAACTGTAAAAGCGACTTCTACGCCTACGAGTTACGAGCGTGTGAGAGCGTGTACCGCTACAGCCCGCGCGATGTTTGCTTAGACGCTTTAGCAAGCCTACCCGATGCAGATAAAGGCTCGTCGATGTGCTTAGGCCAAGACAAAACAACGCCCTACGAGCTTTGTCTCAGAGCGGCGTATCCCGAGTGCGATCGACTCTACTTCGAGGCTGATATGGCGGCTT
>JBBAEA010000147.1:0-8037 GCA_041656175.1 Bradymonadales bacterium
CAGCTTCCCGAAGTTTCGGGTTAATAGTGTCTTTTCGAGCCATTACTTTATCTCCTTAGCTAACTGCCCCGCCCTTCGGAGCATGATAATCAACCGAAGGAGTTTACACAAATCATTTTACACTCTCAAAATTAAATTCACGATTTCTAGCCGTGCAAAGGTCTCATTTTATGATAGGAACCTATAATTTAGCGAAGCGCGAAAATGAGACAGCTGCGAAATAGAGTAGAACTATGAATGGTAGCGCTGCGAATTCAGTTCCTTATAAACTACGACATTTCTTATTTTAGAGACTTATGCATGCCGTTGAGTGAAGAGAATTTCAAATCTATTCACCGCGCATTACTGTTTTTTAAACACATTAAGGTTAGGTACGAAGTCTGGCACGTGTGGGTCGTCTGCCTGTGACACCTGCGCAGCGTTCGTTTCAACGCTCAAATCTTCGTATTCTTCAGTGGATTCAGAACTATCCTCTTGCCCTTCTTCACTTTCTAAGGGCTTCTTGTCTAAGGGCGTTTCTTCAGGTTTTTCCCCTTTTTGCTGTTCAGCAGCGTCTTCATTGAGCGGCGCTTTTTTGTTGCTTTGTGAATCATTTTGCTTGCTCTTTTTGAGGCTAGGATCTTCTTTGGAGCTGATCTTTTTTTCGCTCTTTTCAGCTTTAGCGCTAGAGTCGTTTTTTTGCACTCTCTCGTCGCTTTTTTCAGTTTTTTCCTGTTTTTCTTGTTTCTCGCTCTTTTGTTTTGCGCCCTCTACAGCTTTTTCTATCTTTTTACTCTGTCCACTATCTTGACCCGTAGAGGCGGCCTCGCGTTTTTCTGTTTGTTCTTGAGCTTCTTCTTTATCTTTCTTATCCTTAGCTTGACGCTCGGCTTCTAATTTCTTTTTCTCCTCAGCGCGCTCTCGCTCGCGTCTTTGCTCGGGGTACTCTGGTCGAGTGTGGTAAACGGCGTTGAGTATAGCTAGGACAGCGTTTGCAATCTCGTTGAGATCGCGCAGCGTTAGATCACACTCATCGAATTGCCCATCAGCAAACTTGTGGTTGATCAGTTTGTGGACGAGGTACTTGATCTTATCGGGGTTTTTATCGGGTAGCGATCGCACCGCCGCCTCAACCATATCGGAGACCATGCAAATGCCCGTTTCACGCGATTGTGGCCTAGGTCCTGGATAACGATAATCCTCCTCTCGAACGTTCTCCTCCTGCTGTTTGGCGCGTTGGTAGAAGTATTCGATGCGACTAGTGCCGTGGTGGGTCGCGATAAAATCTATGATATCTTGCGGCAGCTTGTGTTTTTTTGCTAACTCTATGCCATCTTTGACGTGCGTTTTTAATATGAGCGCACTCATATTCGGGCGCAATCTGTTGTGCGGATTGTCGCCACGCTGATTTTCTGCAAAATACTGCGCGTTCTTTACCTTGCCAATATCATGGTAGTAGCCGCCGATGCGCGCCAAGACAGCGTTTGCACCTATAGCTTCGGCAGCGGCCTCGTTGAGCGAGCCTACCATCATAGAATGTTGGTAAGTACCAGGAGCTTCCATGAACAGAGCCTTGAGCGCTGGGTGATCAAGGTTTGAGAGCTCAAGCAACTTTGTTGTCGTGGCATAACCAAAGAGACTCTCAGCTATCGGTAGCCCTATGGTTACCGCGGTTGCTGCAACGAATCCGCCGGTAATACTCAGTAAAGCCATAACACCAAGTTGCAAAACAGAAAAGTCTGCAGGGCTTAAAACAATACTTGCCACCGCCATGGCGGCGCCCAAAACGCCAATCATAAAGCCACGCTGCAAAACCAGTGAACGACTCTTGGGGCGCTCTAACATTAAGGCTCCCGCAATACTCGTTACCACAACAAAGGCAAGTAAAAACACTGAACCGTCGCTAACGATGGCGGCCAAAACGATGGTGGACACCGAGAATAAAAAGGCGTACTGGCGGTTAATAACGAGGCGGATCAACATTGAACCCGCCGCAAAGGGGAAGAGCAGTAGCAAGGAGTACTGCAAATTCCACGCCATCTCAATGGTATGGGCAATCGCAGCGTAAACTCGCAAGAAGAAGGCTAGGGCAATGAGATTAAAGGCAAAATATAATAAATCGCGAGCCCCTCGCTGTCTTCCCCAATAGTCGCTCTTAAGCGGTCGCCAAAGCAGAATAAGCAAAATCGCTATAATGGTCGCCAACGAAGCCCAATGCGCGAATTTGCCACGCGGATCCGACTGGTTCTCTAGAAGTTGCGCATAAATATCGATATGTTCCTGATTAATAGGGTCGCCGTTACTAACAATGGTTTGCCCTTTTTGGAAACTTTGGCGCACTCGCAATTCCGGTGTTTGAGCACTAACAGAACGTCGAGCCGCTAAAGTCGCCGCTTCGTCGTAAACGATGTTTGGCTTTAAAAATTGCACAAAAACGTCAAAAATATCGCGCGGTGCATCCCTAAATATTGAATCCACCATGCTGCGCATCATCGTTAAGCTCGAATCCATATCGGTAATGGTGGCTAGCTCCGCATCGTTGTATTGCTTCGATTTTCTCTCCCCTCCCTCATCCCAATGCAAATTAATGGCTTTCACACCAGCAAGCATGCGCTGAGAAGCCACGAGTTTTCTACCTAAAATACTGTCTAAAATCGCGACGATTTGCGATTGCACGGCCTGGGAAAAGTTTTGTTGATATAGCCAAAAATAGACCTCGTCGCTCATCGCGCTCCCGAGTGCCTCTGTAAAATCTTCTTTGTTGGCGTCCGCCCAAAGTCGCATGCTCTCCGCTACCCCGGCTTCATCCTCGCCATCGTCCACGCCGATTGTTTGCAAAATCGCCTCGTTATCGTCCAAGCTTTTAAATAAAGACGACATCGCTAAGCTGCGTATTTCTTTCTCAATCGACTCCGTCCGCTCCCAGCGCAAAAGCCGCGGTAGGCGCCGCAAAATCTCTTGCTCTCGCTGTTGCGCCATCCCTTCACGCATCATCTCAAAAGCTTTCCCTACCCTCAAAACACTCGCCTCAAGCGCCCCTGCATCCCAATGATATATAGGCAAAACCTCGCTTTCCCGCTCTTTGCGCTCGCGCTCCGTCGCTTCCCAATCAATACGGTTGTACTCAAAATCACGAGGCGCTTTGTAGTCTTGCATCGCAATGGACCCAAGAGCAGACTGCGTGATCTTCGCCTCTTTTGCGCCTAAATTGATACCCACAATCAGCACTATGAGGACGTACACAAGGAGAAGGCCAAACACCCAAAGCAACGGATTCTCCTTACTCCACCGCAAATATTTCGAGCGCTGGCGCTTCACCGCTACTCGCTCAAAACTCAAGCTCTCTCGCCGTTTGTTTAAATTATCCATCAAAACCACTTCCCACTGCCAAAAAACCTGCTGCCCCTAAGGAAACTCTGATTCATTGGGGCTACCGCCCCAAATCCCGTCCAAGGGCTTTCGCCCTTGGAACCCTTTTTTTCTTTGCAATTTTGGCCTATTTCGTCGTTGGCGGCGTCGTTTGGCGCGGTCACGACCTTGAGGTCGTTCCCTTGCCGCACTCCTTGCCTCCTAGAACTAGGCTCAAAATTGCAAAGAAAAGTTGTTTTTGTTTTCTTATTTTCTTCTTATTTTCCTTGCTTCATAGAATCCGCATCAAACTTGCTAAGAAAAGCCTCATTGTTCTTTGAAATTGAAATGCACCCCAAAACCCCGCTTTTTTGTGGGACTACCGCCCCAAACCCCGCTTTTTTTGTGTGTAGGGCATTGATTTTATTGACTTTTATTTTGAAGACTCAGCTGAATCTCTTAACTTTCATTTGAATCTCTTAACTTTTATTTGAATCTCTTAACTTGCATTAGCTCTTTTTATGACTAACTTTGCATTAATCAGAGCATCCTTAAGTATAAGTCCATTGCGCACAAAATAAAGTGTTACGACCCGATTTATGTATACAAGAATTTGCAATTTCGCCATACAAAGCGCCCCCCCGCGAATCTAGCGACACTACAACGCTCCGCACGCCCTAAGATGCCACGCTCCGCCGCATTTTGCCGTCTCGCTCGTATGCCAAAACGATACGCTGCACCAACGGGTGGCGCACTATATCGCTATCACTGAACCGAATAGTTTCTATGCCTTCTATGCCCTCTAAAATTCGTATCGCATGCTCAAGTCCAGAGCAAATATTGCTACCAAGGTCGCTTTGGCTGAGATCCCCCGTCACTAACGCCTTAGATGAGTTGCCCAAGCGTGTTAAAAACATTTTCATCTGCTCTATGGTAGCATTTTGCGCTTCATCCAAAATAACAAAGGATTTGTTCAAGGTCCGACCACGCATAAACGCTAGCGGCGCCAATTCTATGCTGCCCTGCGAAATCCAGCGCTGTGCACGCTCCAACTCTACCATATCATAAAGAGCGTCGAACAGCGGCCGCAAATACGGGTTCACTTTCTCTGCCATGTCCCCAGGCAAAAATCCTAAACGCTCACCAGCTTCTACCGCAGGACGCACAAGAACTATTCGTTTCACCTCGTGGCGCAACAAAGCATCGACTGCCATCGCCATCGCTAAATAGGTCTTGCCCGTGCCCGCTGGACCCACCGCAAAAACTAAATCGTTATCGCGTGTCGCTTCCAAATATCGGCGCTGCATCTCGTTCCTAGCGTGGACGAACTTGCCATTCCTAGCCAAAACGCACGCCCCCTCTAAGCGCGAAATATCAAGCCTTTCACCCTGTTTTAGCAAACCTACGGCCGCTTCAAATTCCGCTCGCCCAACGCCCCTGCGCTCCTTTGCCAATTCATATAAGGTGGTTAGTACCTCCTTACTTTGTTCGACCGCGCGCTCTTCACCGCCAATGCTTACAAGATTCCCTCTTGTTGAAATTTCACAGCCCAAACTATTTTCCAAAAACTTTAAATTTACCCCTTTCTCTCCGAATAATGTTTGGGCGCGGGCAATATTTTTAAATTCTATTTCGATTTTAGACATTCTCTCCCTTAACTTTAGCTCCCCCTCCCTGCACGCATTTTTAACAGCTACAAGCATTCGGGTCAACGTAGATATAGACCGCGTCTTTGAGACAAACTTTAGCCATTCTCGCTATCGTATAGCTCATTTTTTTGCGGGGGGGCTCGCCCCCCTACGCCCAAGCCTCACACGTGATTTTGCTAAAAGCTGCCATATAATTTGCCCCGTCTCGGCTGTTCGCCGAGCCAGGGCAAATTATGCTTCTTTTGCAAACTCCCGCGCGGGGTCTTGGTCTACCCCCCAATACCCTAGTTATAATGAAGCTTATCCGCTTATTATCAACGGAATTTATGGCTATGATTTCAATAAAATAGCGCAATCCATCAGTAAAAATCTTGAATCTAAATCTCCATATTGTAGTTTATGCGCAAAAGTTTAGGCGTTTTTAACGCCTTCTTCTTTTGTCAAACAGTTCGTTTCTTTACTTTTTAGCGTTCTAGCCACGCGCAATGCTAGTGTTTATGCACTTTACAGATATTGTTTTAGCCATAGTTCAAGGAGCAACCGAGTTTTTACCCGTTTCTAGCTCAGGACATCTCGTGCTTTTGCACAGCTTCTTTGGCCTTGATGCTGGACTTAGCTTCGATATTGTACTTCACGTGGGCACACTCTTGGCCGTATTGTGGTTCTATAAATCTGCTCTTTGGAACTTGATTTCAGGTTTTTTTACGGGGATTCATAAAAAAATAAAAGATAGCAACACGCCTTTAGATGCACGAGTAAAAATAGTGCTATACCTCATTTTGGCGACGATGATTACCGCAATTATCGGTTTTAGCATACAGGATTGGGTCGAAACACAGTTTCGCAGTATTTTGTTCGTTGGCATACTGCTCATTGTTAATAGCGCTATTTTATATACTTCTCGTTTGGAGGGGCTCTTAAAACTCGGAAGCAGCGGCCTAAACGCCAAAACTGCTATACTCATCGGGCTTGCCCAAGGGCTCGCCGTTCTTCCCGGCATTTCAAGGTCGGGGGCGACTATTTCGATGGCTTTAATTCTCGGCATAAAACGCGAAGACTGCGCAGAATACAGCTTTATATTGTCTATTCCCGTTATATTGGGAGCTCTTATTCTACACGTAGGCGATATCAGCGCTATGCAAGGGGGGCAAATCGCATGGCTAAGTTTTTGTGGCATTATCGCAGCTGGGGTAGGGTTATTTTGTCTACGCTTTTTAGTCAGCCTACTGCGCAATATGCGTTTTCACTATTTTGCACCATATTGCCTAGCGCTAGGTAGCTTCGCTGTGTTTTACGCGTTGGTATTACAATGAAGCCAAAACTCAAGGAGTTTTACGTAGAGCGCCAGCACTTTCGTGGCTACGGCGTCGCTTATAGCGTTGGTGAAGTCAAAATTTGGCGAAAAATAGCCAATGCATTGGCTAACGAACGGGTTTTAGCCGCTTGCGATGATGAGAGTAAATGGGCGGCTCTGTATGAAGTGCTCAATGCTAGCTCAGAACGTATTGAGGCGCGCTGTGAGTTTGCCAAAGACTGTGCAGCTTGCCAGTTTCAGTGCATGGATCCTAGGGCACAACGCGAGTTTAAGGCTCAGCAATGGAAATACCTCATAAAACGCGTGGCTGGTATAGAGCTCGAACTTTCGGCAGCCCTAGCACCCAAGCGACTTTGGCACTTTCGTCAACGCGCGGAACTCAAACTTTTTTCGAATAACTTAGGAATAAGAGCAGCAGCGTGCGCAAATATAGATTTTGTACCGCTACGCAACTGTCCAGTGCAAAATCTAGAGTTATCGCGATTAATTACAGCTATCGAAGCACGTGTGAAAGGCATAAAAAATCTAGAAAATATAAAGTTCTGCTGTGAAGCCAACAGCTTTGCTTCACGGCTGACGCTTTTTTATCCCAACGAAAGCAAGGACGCGCTGAAAGCTGCATGTAGCGAACTATGTACCATTCCTAAGCTTAACATTTTGAGCCAAGCGCTACCTACAAGGGGGTCGCACCTTTACGGCGAACTTGAACTAGAAAACGGCGAGGAGGCTTTTACGTTTGCTGAAGTGCGAAATGAAAGGCTTGTATCGCTGCATAATGCTTGGACTTCGACCGCACCAGAGAACGCAGTCAGAGTTGCACAAATCTTAGAGCAATACTTGGACAAGTTCCCACAGCAGGCGAGTTTGCTCGAAATCGGCTGTGGCTGTGGTACGCATTTTAGAGCGCTAAAAGCACATTGCAAAGACTACACCGGTATTGATTTGTCGTGGTCCGCTATTCGTTCTGCGCAGCAGAATCAACGAAAATTTGCATGGCAAGGGGAATTTTATACGGCAAACGCCGAAAAATATCTACAAAAACAATTTTTAAAGCAAAAACGCTATAATGTCATCGTTCTACACTCAGCACGTCTTCCGTATTCCCATAAAGTGATAGAATATGCACAAAAACTTGCAGCTAAAATCCTCATTATCGTTGCCCCCACGGCATTCGCTCTTGCCAAAAGCACCGCAACAATCACTGCTTTTGGCTACGAATGTCTGCAAAGCGACTTGGTCGAAATAGCACCGTGGAGCTACCACCAAATGGGGGTAGCGCTTTTTCTAAGGAAACTCTGAGAGAGCCCCCCTCCAAAAAAGAAAACAAAATGGTGCAGCTTTTTTTCTGTGCAAACCGTGTGAGTTTTAGCTGAACTGATTGTTTTATTCGATTGTCGAGGAGCGAACTTGCTCGTTTACGAAAAATGGCAAAGAAAAGCATCTTTTTTTCTTTGAAACAGGAATCCGCTGATTTTTGACTACGTTCAAACAAGCAAAGATAGCTTTCTACACTTTTCTCTAGCTACCTTTTTGGCAAATTTCACATGGTTCAGAGCATCCCTAGAGCAGGCGCAAAGCTCTATTACGGCCAAAAATTGGACGGGGCGTCGCGGGGTGTCCCCGCGGAAGCAAAACTAAGTGTTTTGCGAGTTGATAGCCCGCTTTCGCAGTGAGCATGTCCAAGCCAAGCTCGCTTGAGCTTGTGACATGCGAACAAGAAAAAAAACCGTAGGTTTTTCATGAGAC
>JBBAEA010000148.1:0-8003 GCA_041656175.1 Bradymonadales bacterium
GTGTCATTCGGCATAAGGTTGAAGTGCGGGGGGTGATCTCCATGACAGGCTTTTAGCCCAAGGGGGTAGAAACGCTCACCGCACTTCGTGCTATGCTAGCTAAACATAGCAATGGATTACTTACAAGATACCGTGACTTGCTGTGGAACGGGCTGCAAAGATTGTACTTCATTACCAAACAGTACATCGGGGCGCTGTGATGCTGGAGTGTGCTACGTCAATGGTTGTGTAAATGGCTACACAAGTAACAATACTATTTGTTGCCCAAATCGCTGTAACGGCGTTGTCAAAAAAGATTGGTCTACCTCTTGTCATTACGAGTGCAATGCTGGCTACGAAGACTGTAACGACAACTGTGTCGATACTAGCACAAATCTGGCACACTGCGGAGGCTGCAACAAAATTTGTAGGAGTGGTGAGTGCCTTGGTGGAGAATGCTACAACTGTTCGAATCTAGGCTGCCCAGATAACATGTACTGTTGCGAATATGATGGACGCTACGAATGTCAGTTTGGTGCTTGCCATTAGCTTATTGTTCTAGCTATTTTTCGCTGCGCTTCATCTGTAGGGGCAGCTTTCAAAGCTGCCCCTCATAATAACGCGCTACGCACAAAATGAGCGGGCTCTGGGCGATAACCGCAATGCATCAGAGTTTCACTGCATTAAGTCTCGATAATCAAACCCTCGTTCTTAGGGACATCATTTTGCGAATCCCAGTACGGCGATAATTTACGCAGCCTTGCCACGATCTGTGGCATAAGCTCGATAACATGATCGACCTCGGCCTGCGTTGTATAGCGACTAAGACT
Organism: Bradymonadales bacterium; assembly: GCA_041656175.1. Lineage (GTDB taxonomy): Bacteria > Myxococcota_A > Bradymonadia > UBA4248 > UBA4248 > JBBAEA01. Next base: position 810 of record JBBAEA010000148.1, read on the forward strand.
AAAGCGTATAGAACCGTGTATAGCGGTAAAAGGCACCTTCATCGCCCGAAGCACATGGGAAGGTTCAAGCGAACCCGAGGTGCAAGCCGAACCGCTTGAAGCGCAAATCCCCGCCATATCTAGCTGGTACAAAATCCCTTCACCCTCTATATAGTGACACGCGATATTCGTCGTATTGGGCAAACGCTCCGCACCCTCGCCGTTCACAACCACGTGCGGTATGCGTTTTAAACCTGCTTCCAAGCGGTCGCGAAGCTCCGCAACTCGCCCCTCCGCGCCCAAATAGCTCTGTGCAAGTTCACAGGCTTTGGCCATAGCGACGATATAGGGTATATTTTCGGTTCCACCGCGCCTACCAAGCTCTTGATGCCCACCAACGAGGTAGGGGCGACATGCCGCGCCCTTGCGTATGTACAAGGCACCAACGCCCTTGGGTGCATGGATTTTGTGACCCGAAAATGACAAAAAATCCACGTCCTTAAACGTCGTGCGCATGCTAATGGGAAGCTTCCCAACACTTTGGGTAGCATCGGTGTGGAAGAGAATTTGCGGATCACTGCGTTTGGTAATATTGGCCAAACGCTCAATGTCAAAAATAACACCTGTCTCGTTGTTAGCATGCATAATGCTGACTATAAGCGTTTCTTTGGGGCGCAAGGCGCGTACAAAGGCACGTAGATCGAGCTGTCCTTTAGTATCGACGGGGATATAGTCCACGCTGTAGCCTTGGCGCTGCATTTCGTGGCAAAGTTCCAAAACGGCGGGATGCTCCACTTGCGTTGTCACGATGTGCTTACGGCGCGGGTTTGCCATGGCTGCACCGCGAATCGCCGAAGAATTGGACTCGGTGGCGCACGAAGTAAAGAGTATTTCACTGCTCTGTGGCGCATCAATAAAATGGGCAATCGTATCGCGCGCCTGCTTGAGCGCCGCAGCGGGAGCCTTGGCCGAATCGTACATGGAACTCGGATTAAAATAGAATTGCGAGAAGTAGGGAAGCATCGCATCGACAACCTGCGGCGGAACCCACGTCGTTGCATTATTATCTAAGTATATCGTCTTTGTCATCTGCGTCCCCTCGCCTATACGTCAATAACCGTAAGGCTCTGATCGACCTTGTCGCGCAGGGTCTTTTCAATCAAATGTTGTATGGTTGCAGACGCGCCTGGGCAGGTGGCGCATTTGCCCAAAAGTTTAATGTATACAAGGTGTTCTTTGATATCGACGATTTCCATATCGCCCTCATCGCTTTGCAACATTGGCCTAATTTCTGCGTCGATTACGCCCTCGATTTTCTTGGCTAGCTGAAATGGCGATAGACCAATCACTGGTGAATCACTGGATGCATCGCTCTCATCGGCATTCTCTGCAGCGCCCCAGTGCTCATCTAGCAAATCCTGCAAGCCCCCCGGCGCAAAATGACACGACCCGCACGCCCCACCCGCCTTTAACGCGTTTGTAATATCTTCGATGCTGCGCAAATTGAGCTCTGTAATCCCACGCTTTACTTCATTTTCCGTGACGTTAAAGCACTTGCAAACCACGCGACTCTCCTCATCAGCCTTAGCCCCAATCTGCACCCCCAAGGCTTTTAAATCGACGCCGCGCCGCCGCGACCAGTCGAGTACCGCGGCCTGCAACGCCTCAGCGCCCATGACCGAGCAGTGTACTTTTTGCGACGGCAAACCCTCCAAAAATCTGACAATATCGACGTTGCGAATCTTTAGCGCCTCGATGGGCGTGTAGTTACCTTGCACGATAATTTCGCACAAAGCCTCGCTGGAGGCGATGGCACTCGTACAGCCAAATGTCGAGTACTTCGCCTCGACTATCCTATCCTCAAGCGGATTGTCCGCGCGCTGCACGCGAAAATAAAATTTCATCGCATCGCCACACGCTATCGACCCATGCTCTCCAACCCCATCCGCGTCCACCAACTCGCCGAAGTGGCTGCTCTCATCACCGTTAACGGCGTTAATAAATAGTAACTTTGTTTTATCGCTATACTGCCATGCCATATTCAACACTCTTAAAATACCGCCGATCAACACGCTCGGACGTCGATTTGCTATGTAGTCACCCTTGTAAAAAATTCAAGCTGCCAGAGCTTTAGCTTTTGCGATAAAAACTTAAATGTTTTAAATATTTTGCGCATTTTTAGGCTAATGGGGGAAGTTTCCCCCTCGCGCAAGCTTCCCTCTAAAATACGACAATTCGCGATTTATTTAATGCGCCGTCTTGGCTATTCGCCAAGCCAGCGCATTAAATTCGCTCATTGTCGATTTTATCAGGTGATCTTGCGCTTCCCCCTCAGGAGCTCGCTGCGAGCGCTTAACATCAGTGTAAGCTGAACTATCATGCGATCTTTACAAGACAAAGATTCTATGCCACTATAAGTGCGTGAGCAGACTTGCCGAAGGAAGTTCGGCCGGCGAGTAGCTTGCTAGCAATCAGTTCAGGAGTACAAGAATGACAACAGCAGCAGAAATGGCGCGCTTTGAGCGCGTGGCGCGTGGCGCAGCATCTGATATCTTAGCGTACAACCCCGATAAAATTCGCACTGCCCTTATCGAAGACAACTTTTTTGAAGTCATGGAATCAGAACTCAACGAGAGCATCAAAGGCTTTAGAGCACGCACCAACGAAGAGGTATCGGCAAGCAATATGTTTGCACGTGCGATCACTGATATTATTATTGCAACCCAGGGCAATGTAAACACGCCAATTTTTTAGTTTGGCACCACTCAGCTACCAGCGATAAGCTCCACCAAAGCTCTTTAGCGGAGACTTTCATATTGAATGAGCAAAAAAAATCGCGTTCTTATCATTTTACGGTTAACGCCAGTGATGCCGTCACGCGCTTAGATGCATACTTATCTGAACGAGTGACGCAATTTAGTCGATCGCAAATCCAGGCCATGATCGAAGCCGACATGGTTCGAGTTAACCAAAGGATTTGCACAAAATCTTCGCAACGCATCTTTAGCGGTGACACCATCGAATGCCAATTTAAGTGGAGTACGCCCGAACCCGACATGAGCGCTCAAGCCATGGCGCTTAATATCGTTTTTGAAGATGATGACATCATTGTTATCAATAAAGATGCTGGCATCGTTGTACATGCTGGTGCCGCAAACTGGAGTGGCACACTGGTAAACGGCCTCATCCATCACTTTCCCCCCATCGTGTCTGTTGGCCAAAGCGATCGGCCGGGCATTGTACACAGACTAGACAAAGAAACCTCTGGGCTCATGGTTGTGGCCAAAAGCGACGCGGTGTTTTCGGAATTGCAAAAAGCATTCGCCCACCGCAAAGTCGGACGAACTTACCGCGCAATTTGCCTCGCCCCAAAGCTGGAGAAAGAGGGCTGCTTTGATACCTTATACGGACGTCATCCCAAAGATCGCGTTAAATTTAGCTCCAAAGTTACGACAGGCAAACGCGCTATCACCAATTACCGCGTACTCGAAACCTTAACGCGCGGCTTTGCTCTTATTGAGTGTAAACTGACCACGGGACGCACACACCAAGTACGCGTACATCTCAATGATCACGGCGCCCCCATTTTGGGCGACAAGCTATATGCAGCGCGCCCGCTGGTGCAAACAAACTTGATCGCTCGTCAAGCGCTACACGCAGCCGAGTTAGAGCTAAAACACCCAAAAACTGCTGAAGACTTGCATTTTATTGCGCCGCCACCCGATGATTTCGAACAATGTTTGCGAATCTTGCGATAAACTCAATGAAAACATGGATAACACAATAGAACCCCGCAGCAGCTTCGGCGTCGTGCTACACGACGTTTCAAGGCTAGCAAAAATTGTGTCAGTGCTTGCCAAATACGGCTTCGGCGCTGTACTTGGGCGCATTGGTTTGGGCAAGCACCGCGCTTCAAAGGATCTGCTTGAACTTAAGAACAGACCCGAGGAAACGGCAAAAAAACTGCGTGAAGCCCTTAACGAGCTCGGCACGACTTATATAAAATTCGGTCAAATGCTCTCGACGCGCTCCGATCTTTTGCCAAAAGTCTATATTGACGAATTACAGAAGCTCCAAGACTGCGTGGAACCCATGCCTTTTGAGAATGTGCTCAAAATCGTTATCGCGAGTATTGGCCCCATAGAGGAGCATTTCGAGTACATCGACGAGGAGGTCTTGGGCTCGGCTTCCATTGCGCAAGTACACCGCGCCAAAACACTGGATGGACGCGAACTCGTGCTCAAAGTCCAGCGCCCAAACTTACACCCGCTCGTTCGCGCCGATATCGACATTATACACCTCATCGCGCGTGGCCTAACGCGTTGGTTTGAAGAATTCGACTACTTTAACCTACCTAAGCTCGTGGAAGAGTTCGAGAAGTCGTTGCTGCAAGAGCTCAATTTTACCAACGAACTCCAAAACATCCAATACTTCGAATCGCACTTTAAAGATAACCCACAGCTCATTTTCCCCACCCCCGACACCGAACTTTCTCGCCCAAACGTACTCGCAATGCGCTACATAAAAGGGCGCAAAATCACAGATTTAAGCCCCAATACCGAGGAGTCCAAAACCGTAGCAGAAGCGCTTATTAAACTAGCCTTCGATATGATCTTTAACGACGGAATATTCCACGCCGATCCCCATCCTGGCAACCTTCTTGTATGTGATGGCCATAAAATCGGGATACTCGATTTTGGGCTTGTAGGGAGCTTTAGCCCGAGTCAACGCGCCTTAATGACAACCATCGTGATTTCCGTGTTTTTGTCTAACCCCGAAATGATCGCGCGCTGCCTCGTGCAGCTAGGACAACCCACTCGCCGCGTAGTTTTGCGCGATCTCGAAGATGAGGTTCGCAGCCTTTTGCAGCGCTACATTAAATCTACATTAGCCGAACTCGATGCCGAAGCTTTCGTTTATGACTTTTTACACGCAGGGCAAAAATTTGGAGTGCGCATTCCCGTAGAATTTAGCAGCGCCGTCCGCGCCTTAATCCATATTGAAAGCATCATTTTACGCCTATACCCTGAAATCGATATCCCCGACACCTTAGCAACAATGGCCAAACGTCTTATTGCCGATAAGCGCTCCCCCCGATTATTGGCAAGAGCTAGCCTTCAGAGCGCCTTAAGTAACGCTGATCTTGTGCAAAACTTGCCCTCCCATATCGCGCAGCTCATGCTAGACTTAAGTCAGGATGGCTTCCCCGTTAAACTACACGACAACACACTAGCACCACTCAAAGGTCCCCTACTCGATCTTGGCACAAAAATAAGCGTTTCGCTCATTTTGGCGGCTTTTGTGCTCGTTAGCTTGCATTGGCAAAATCCAATTTGGCATAGCATTGTTTGTGTTGTGGCAGCCATTTGGCTGCTCAGTATTATCGTTTCGCATTACAAAAATCGCCCACAACCCAAGCGTTTTAGTCTGCTGCGCTGGTTTAAAACGCGTAGACGTGGATCCTAAAAACGATGTTGTAAGGGTATCGCCCTCAATGATAAAGATTCGACCTTTTAAACTCCTAGTTTTCGCGCTTATCGCCTTGGTCGTGGGCTTTGCAGCCCTGTGGTGGCGATATAAGGTTTTTTTGGAACAACCTGTAAACCTTAGTCAAGAGCGCATTTTTGTCGTTCCGCAAGGTAGTGGTGACGCAAAGATTATCTCTCTTTTAGCCGAAGCAAAAATCATTAGTAATCAATGGTTTATGCGCTATTTTATCGAATCTGAAGGTTTTAGCCGAAAACTGCAGTACGGAAATTTTGTTCTAAGGCCTGGAATGCGCCCCCATGACTTAGCTGAAGCCCTAACGCGAACTGGCAAATATTTCGAGCGCAAGGTTAATATCTCTGCTGGTTTAAACATATTCGAAATAGCAGAGCGACTGCACGAAGCGCGAATTGCCGACAAACAGACGTTTTTAACGCTAGCCCAAGAACGCGTCTTTGTTGCGGATCTCGGCCTCCCATCGCATAGCATCGAAGGTTACATTGCTCCTGGTTCATACCACTTTAAGCCGTCTGCTACGCCCGATGAAGTCATCAGCGAAATGCACCGAAAGTTTTTGAAAAACTGGAGCGAACTCGTAGCGAAAAACCGCGGAAAATACGAACAATACATCGCTCAAGGCTACGGGGATCATGAACTATTGACGCTGGCAAGCATGGTCGAGAAGGAGGCCGTGAAGGAGAGGGAGAAGGCCGTGATTTTTAGGGTGTTTTTGAATCGGCTAAGGCTTAAAATGCCGCTGCAATCAGACCCCACTTGCGTTTATCCGCCAAAAGTTTTGGGCGAAAAGCCCAGCCCCGCGCGATGTCGCGACAAGAGCAGCGATTATTCAACCTACGTCCTACCCGCGCTTCCCCCAGGACCCATTACAAGTATTGGCCATTCGACTTTGGATGCAGTGTTTTCGCCATACGATGGGATAGATGCGCATAAGTTGTTGTATTTTGTAGGCAAAAGCGACGGGAGCCAGCGTCACTATTTTTCTAAAAGCTACGCCGAACACCAACACGCGATCCGCTACTACCTCAAAAAAGAAAAAATCAAGCCACCACGTGGAACCACGCAACCTTAAGGAAAGCAGATTCTTTGGGGCTACCGCCCTACCCGTTTTTCTTTGCCATTTTGCGCGTCTTCGTCGTCAGCGGCGTCGCTCAGCTCAGTCACGACCCTGAGGTCGTTCCTTCGCTTCACTCCTTGCTTCCTAGAATCCGCATCAAAATGGCAAAGAAAAGATGTTTTGTTTTCTTATTTTCTTCTTCTTTTCTAGAGCTAGGCTCAAAATGGCAAAGAAAAGCGTATTTTTTCTTTGCTTCCTAAAATCCGCATCAAACTCGCTAACAAAAGCATCATTCGATTTTTTAACCGTTATGGCATTGAGCAGAGCAACCATAAGTATGTATAGGGGAATTGCTTAACTTTTGTTAGCAGCTCTTAACTCTTCTAAAGTATAGGTGGCTAATATGAGGGAAGTTTCAGAGCACTTATTAAATTGTTCATAATTTATATTTTTTTGGTATACATATCGTAAGCACTTCCCTCCGTACAAATCCTTTTTCGTGTTTATATTTCCATTGTCGTCTTCATTGGAGAGTGTAAAATGATTTGTGTAAACTCCTTCGGTTGATTATCATGCTCCGAAGGGCGGGGCAGTTAGCTAAGGAGATAAAGTAATGGCTCGAAAAGACACTATTAACCCGAAACTTCGGGAAG
>JBBAEA010000149.1:0-7993 GCA_041656175.1 Bradymonadales bacterium
TGCGAACAAGAAAAAAAACCGTAGGTTTTTCATGAGACTAGATTTGCGCAATCGAACGCAAGCCTGCGTGAGTGCAGCGCAAATCGTAGTCGGAATTGAGGAACTGAGCCCTTAGAACCCTTTTTTGTGTGTAGACTATTGAATTTATTGACCTTATTTTGAAAACTCGCCTGACTTTCTTACTTTAATCAGGGGCAGGCTTGAAAGCTTCCCCCTACTGTTTTTGCATTAATGAGAGCATCCTTAGCGCATGCACTGTATTTATCATTTCATAGTGGCCAAAAACCGACAAAGCCCCACGGGCTTAGGGCGCCGCCGGTCATTATTTTTAGCGCCCACGGTGCGATGAAGAGGTACTCGATGGCGGCCAGTGCGATGAATGGGCCAAAGGGTAGAGCCAGAGTGCGTATGCTGCCTTCTTCGCTGGGGAAGTTTTCCTCTTCTTTGGAGTTTTCTGTACCGTCTACATCGTTTTTCAAAACTTCATTTCGGAAAAGAGCAAATTCTTCGTGTTTTTTTTGTTGTTTTTTGCCAAAGACAATACCGAGTGCGGCGGCCACAATACCTTGCAGCGAAGCGGCCAAGAAGATAAAGGCGAGCGACTGCCAGCCCAAGAATGCTCCGACCATGGCCATCATTCCGATGTCTCCGCCACCCATGCCTATGCGTTTAGTGCACAAGTAGTAAAAAGCGATGATTAAAAACACGATGCCAGCGCCAAATAAGGCTCCCAGCAAGGCATCTAAAACGGCGATGTTTCCCACCAAATCGGCGAAGGGGTAGCGTTCGGGAAGTAGGTAAGCGAACAAAATACCGAGCAATGCGAAGGGGTAGCAAATCTCTGGAGGTAACTCTGTGTATTTTAGATCAATCAACATCAGCGCAATGCAGGCGAATACCAGCAAGAACAGAAAGAAGAATGCCATGAGTAAAAGTGCTAATTCCTCTACGCTGTGTAGGTAGGCAAAACGCGGTAAAAAGATCTGCAGCGCTAAGGCAGTACCTAAAACCATCGTTACGAATTCAACAACAGGGTATTGAACTGAAATTTTAGTTTTACATTGTCTGCATTTTCCGCCTAAAATTAGCCACGAGAGTATAGGGATGTTGTCGTAGGCTTTAATTGGAGTTTCGCAGTTGGGGCATGAGCTTGGAGGCCAGAGTATAGAACGTTTCGCAGGGATGCGGTAGATAACTACGTTACAAAACGAGCCCATAGCCGCCGAAAAAAGCGAACAAAAAAAAATGATTAAGGCAAGAAATGCGTTAGAATTCAGTAATTCCATAAAGAAGGCTTTGCACGGATCGATTTAAGAAGCACAAAAAATATTGAGAGTTTTTCGCGAGAGTATACTTTTTGTGTAAGAAGAAAAAGAGTTTTCCCAATCCCCAAAAAGCTAAATTAGAGAGCTTTGCACGGGGGAAACCCTTTTCTTTGTGCCAAAGAACAGATGTTTCCCCCCGTACCCCCCTTCCCCAAAGAAAGCACTCTTTTAAGCGCTTTTCGAATAAAATGTCATTCCATCTTCACCTTGCCTTATTTTATTAGCATTCTTAGCTTAAATTTCTCTACAAAATGCTTAAATTTCTCTACAAAATGTCTCATTTTGTTTAAAACTGTATCGGATTTGTAAAATTAAATTCACAATTTCTAGCAGTGCAAAGGTCTCAATTATTCAAAAAAGTAAGTAGCTTCTTCTCCATTTTTTTCGATGCATTCGTCGACGTATTTGATGAGTTCGTCGCGCTGATTCCAGAAGGTTTGGAAGCGTTCACGCTCGAAGGGCGATGATTTTGGGAATAGGAATTCTAGGGTGTCTTCGAATTCGAGATTTTTGATGCTGTCTATAGTTAATCGAGAGAATCGGGAGATGTCTCTGAGGTTTTTGAGTGGCTTTGGGTTTGGTGTTCGTGGGAAGGAGGCACCGTTATCGATGGAGACAAATTTTCCGTTAGATATTTGGCAGTTTATTCCCCAAAAGTTCGGCACACCGCTAAATCTGTCCCAGTTGTTAGATAAGAAGTCAAAGACGATGAGGTTAGAGATTTGGAGGCTAAGATTATAGAGCTCTAGCCCTTGGAGGTGCTCTTCCCATTGGGGGCGTAGTTTTTTGCCTAAGGGGTGTTTTTTAGCGAAGCTATCGATGATGGTGCTTGCGGCTGTAGTTTTTAGCGTTTCTTTTTCGGTGGTATTGAGCCAAGGTTTCCATATGGAGCTAAACTCAATGGGAAAGACGGTGTAGGATTTGACCCAATCTTTATAAGTGGCGTGGACGTAGTCTTTTCCATCTTCGTTATTTCGCAGGTAGCTAAGATCCTTGAGTTCACCCATGGGGTTGGATTTTATGCGTCGATACAGTGAAACGAAATGGTTATAATCGATATAAACGTGGAAATTTCGTGGAATATCGTATTGACAGTGAATCAGGGGGCACAATCTGTAGGCAGCGATTTCTGAGCGATAGTTGGATTGAAGGCGCGTTTGTTGTGGTTTGAGTGCGGCGATAGTTTCGGAGTCTTTAATGACGCGGAACACGAGAGTTGAGCCACCACCGAGCAGTTTAAGGGATGTCAGATCTTCTTGAGGGATAAGTTGTCGGGGTGGGGCGTTGAGGTCTGGATCTTTGCGTAGGTTATCGTGGTAGCTTTTTGTGAGTAGGGGGTTATTTGGGTTTTGTATCAGACCTTGGTCTAAAATGATGCGTGCCTTTGTGAAATCCGAATTTTGCTGAAGATATTCGGCGTAGGCTTGGTATATTTGTGGGATTTTGGCCATATTTATCGCATCTTCGTATATAAGCGATAAATCGTGTTCTTGCTTCTCGGCTAGCCTTTGGAGTGTAGTGAGCAACTCTTCGGTACTAAGGCTAGTGGCTGCGTTGAGGGATAGTTTTACTTTGCTTGCAGCGCTTCGGATAACGTTTGCTTCGGGGTTTTCTAAGAGCTTTTCTAACTCTTGGACTTTATCGTTTTTTGGCTCGTTTTTCGAGAAACAAGAAGAAAGTGCGAGATTTAGAGCGATTAACGCTAAAAGTACGAAATAATTACGCGATGTTCTCATAATATTTTGCATTTCCTTATCATTGCTCAGCATTATAAAGAAGGAAGTACTATGCTTGGCGCCATGACTTAGGTTTTGAGTGCTGTAGTATTCTCAAGCGCTAAATTCTGTTTGTGAATATTGAAGTTTTGAAAGTATAACTCTTTTTTACGAAGTTTATTCTATGTCTTTCTACTCCAAAACTTTCAAAGTGAAATACTGCTCATCTGGTTTAATTTGGTCAATTTGTAGCGTTAAGCTACTTCCGATGGGGTAGCGTTTTCGCGTGCTAACGCTGGCGCGAAGCTGTGTTTCGTCCAAAACGACTTGTGCGATCTGTGCGTTGTTGGAGGTGTAGGCAATGAGCGTTGCCGCAATGGTTTTGTCGCTTTCTTGTTTTAGGTAGAGCAAGAGGGCGTCGCGTCTAGATTCCGACATGGCGGCTTTGGCGTCACCGAGTGCGGCTTCAGAGGCAGATAGAATGTTTGTGGCATATTCCTCGTCGGTGATGGGGGTATTTTCGAGTATCTGCTGCTCGATCTGGTACTGCGCGAAGAGATCAGCGTAGCGGCGCAGCGGGCTAGAAATCTGCAGGTACGCATCCACGCCCAAGCCAGCGTGCGCATCGGGGGAGTGCGTACTGACGGCGGGCATCATAGAGCGGCGCATGGCGATGCTGCGCAAGGTGTTGTTGGGGAGAGCGTCGAGTTCGGCTTGGCTAGGGAAGTTAATGGGTTGCGCTTGAGCGCGGTAGAGCACGCGTAGATGGTGTTTGGCACTAAATTTAGCAGCGGCGGTATTGGCGAGTAGCATACACTCGGATACGAGGTTTCTGCTCATCATGTTGTTGTCGATGGGCTGGAGTTTAATGCGTTGACTTTGGGGGTCTATGCTAATTTTCGACTCTGGCGCGTCGATATCAATGGCGCCTTGCGCGATTCGATTTTGCTGTAAGCTCTCAGTGATTTCATGAATGATTCTAAGCTCTTCTGCAAGACTTGTTGAAGAGAATTCTAGAAGTTCTTCTACCTCTTCATAGCTTAAACGATGGGATACCCTGATAATGCTTGGAACGATTTCGACATCTAAGCACTGCCACTCATCATCGAAGACAAAGAGAAAACTTAAAGCATGGCGCTGCACGCCGCAGCAGAGGCTAGCTTTATCGTAGCTGATGCGCTCTGGAAGCATCGTAATGACGCCTTGCGGTATGTAGATCGAGCTTGCGCGTCGCCTTGCCGCGCGCTCAATAGCAGAATCAAAGGGAATGATGCTAGCAGGCGACGCGATGTGTACGCCAAGCTCCAGCTTAGTATCATCAATCCTTCGTATCGAGAGCGCGTCATCGATCTCCATGGTATCGGGGTCATCGATCGAAAAACAGCGCAAGTTACTCAGATCACGTCTGCGTTCAAAATCTAAAGTAGATTCTAGTAAAGCTTCTGTTTCCTCATCAATTTCGGCAGAAAACTCGATAGGGATCCTATACTTTTTAAGCGCAATATTGCTGTCCGCCCCCCAGTATCCGCTTTCGCGCAAAAACGCCCTAGCCCTATAGTGCGCAGTCCCCTGAAAGTTGAGTTCTTGGCGCTTTTGCAGCGTCCCTAGCAAGCGCTCAGCTTCATCCTTGTGCTTGGATTCATCCACCCCGTAAAGCGCATAGTCCTCGATCAGCGCCCACGCATCCCTAGCTGCGCGATCCTCTAAAACCGCAGCCAACGCCTCGGTTCGCCGTTCTGGATCTTGCGCAAAAATCGCTTCCGCCAAGTCCGCGAACTCTTGGGCAAAGGCTTCCCGTTCCTCGATTATTCGTTGCTGGGTGATGCACTCTTCGACCGTCGACTGGGGGCGAGGAATATATTCTGCGGGATTAAGCGCTTTAAAATAAATTTTATCCTCTCTTAGCGCGCGGATAGCGCTCAATTGTTGGAGTGCTTCAAGTTTGGAGAAGAAAAACTCAGCAGCATCATCTACATGTATCGCAGTGTTCTCATCGTCTTTAAGGAGCTCCCAAAGCATAGCGATGTCGCATGTTTTACTTTGCTCAAGCGCACGTAAACTAAGTGCATGCATTTCACTAATAAGCATACTCTCTGGCCAAGACGGGTCTAGGCGCAATTTTAAGATATGGTTAATCTGTTTTTGAGCAATAATGCTGCTGCGGCCACTTTCGAGTAAAACTCTGTAGCGCCCTGCTTTGGCTTCATTGGCAAGAACGGTGGCTAAAAAAAACCTGCCTTTTTCGGCTATCTCTAGGACGTCGCCCTCTCGTATGAGCGCTGCTGTGGACATCGTCTATTGAACCTTTATGCTAAAAGTAATTCACCTTTGCCAAGGGCAAAAGCGCGTGGAGTCTACGACAAAAGCAAGTTTTAGCCAAGAAGCTCGTTATGCGAGAACTTGCGCGCTGAAACTTAGCCCTCACTAATCAGAGCATCCCTAAGCCCTTATTTGCTCTCATATCTGGGGTCACTAGACCTCACTCGTTGCAAAATAAGTCAAAGAAGCGCATGGCGCAAAACACAAAATAGCCTTGGTATTCAATGGTATTGCATGAGAACGCCTGAGAAAGCGTTGGATAAAAGATCTTGATCTTGGGAACGAATATTGCATACAACTATGCTGAGGATTTGTGTAGGCTTTGCTTAGCCTCATTTGATTTTTTATAGTGGTGCTTCAAAAGCAAGAAAGAAGGAGCGTCGATATGTCGACAGTGCAATTCATAAAGATTTTAGCAGACCTATCGGTGGCAGGTGAACAGCACATGATGCCGCCTAACTCGGGGTGGAAAGCGCCACAAGAGGCGGGTGAGAGAGAAAAAGACAACTATGTCACGGGCGTTGGTGATCCTAATTGGGGTTTATCCACAAACGCAAATGGGATTATCAGCTATTTTAACACCCAAGATCCGCATCTCTACCACGTCACATCCTCGGCTGCCAACACTCTGGCCTACAAAGCCTACGTCTACACTATGATTGATGCGACGAACTACGCATTTAATCTCTGGAAACCAGAGCTGCACTTTAAAGACCTAAAAATTAATGGCCCTGTGGCTGTGGGCAAAAAGGGCTGTCTCAAGGAGAAAAAAGGCTCGTTCTTTAAGTATTTTAAAAGTTACCCCGGGCACATGAGCATTGCGGGTGGAAAACACTTCACAAAATGGCGCGATGCCGTAGGAAAGGGGGTGGGGAGCTGCTTAAGCAAGTACGTAAAAGGCGTAATTGTTCCCGGCATCCCATGGTACCCTGCATTCGCAGCCTTCCCCGCGCCAGTCGCACCGCCCATGCCAAACATCCCTTATCCGCTCATCGCACTGCCTTCGTTGGGTTTAAATGATATCGTCAACCCCGATAAACTCAAAGCTGCAATGCTTAAAGAGTTCCCCTCAAATCTCAAACAAGCGTGCAAAGACGACAGCGACAGCATCCACGAAACTCTCTTTGGCGCCATAGCCAACACGCTCTCCGTAGGCTTCATGATCTGGGTCGCCACGCAAACGGTAAATCTTGTAATGGGGCAAGGTCAAATCCCCAGTTTTGCACCGCCCGCTGCACCAGTTGGACCGGTTGTCAATGGAACTAACATCCCTACACCAGGCCATCTCATGCCATAAAATATCTTCACACATAAAAAAGGCGGTCAATTTGACCGCCTTTTTTATGAACCGATAAGATTTAGACTCTGTAAAAATCGAGTTTCGTTCACAAACGCCAAAAACTACGTCTCAGCATCCTCTTCTTGGAGCTCTGCCAAATCGGCCATCATTTCGTTGAACTGTTCAGCTTTCTCCATCGCTTTTTCTTCAACAAATTCGGGCTCAATGTGCTGCATATTTTTGCTCAACGCACCGGTGGGGTCCTTGAGCTTAATGCTCGGTATTTCTACGCCTGTAGCGGTTTTCACGCGTTGCATCTGCTCAGGAGTCAACAAAATTTCCACAAAAATCTCTGGCTCATCCTCCGGCTTTTGGACATCTTGCGCCTTCGCCTCGGCTTCCAACTCATCGCAAGCCGCCTGCAAACGCTTCGCCTGCTCCTGAATCGCTTCAACAACCGCATCCCGATCAGAGCCCTGCGCCTCCTCCAAAGAGTCCATGAGTACCTGCATCGCTTTTCTCTCCTCGAGAACCTTACTTGCATCTAGCATCGCTTTCACACTCCCATGCGACAAAATCAAGGCTACGCCTTATCTTTATCCTTCTTCTTATACATCTCTTTCGCCATCGCACGCGCTTCGTTGGCTGCCTCGACCTCGCGCTTAAAAAACTCCTTCAAACGCTCCGCCTCAAGCTCTGCTGCCGCCTGGGCCGCCGCCGCGCGCTCATCCTCAGGGTCTGGCTTGCCCTGCGCATCCTGCCACGCCGCTAGCGCCAGCAAATACTCATGGTACTCCTCATCATACTCATTCAAAATCTCCGCCGCATGCACCGCCGAAAGCGTAAAATCCTCTGGGTTACGACTTGCCATCGACTTCGCATACAAGCCCCGCGAGTCGTCCAAATAAAACGAGTCCATCTTGCGCCCAGTCTGCTCAAAAACATAGCTCTGCTGCTCAGGCGTCAATTTTATCAGAACGTGAACTTCGGGAATCTGCGGGGGGGCTGGTGGCTGTGGTTGCTCCGACATGGTCTACCTCCAAAATCCACGCGATTTTAACACCCTTAGCGATTCGCTGCAATGGTTCCAAAAATCGACCACACTCGCCAGCCACTCGCCTGAAAACCCAAACTTATAGGTTTAAAATTAAAGTTATTTCTATTTTTTAGGGACTAAGAACTCGGTCAGGGCATGTGCAAAGTCGTATATTTGGCAATTTTTAAGTTTTTTTTATAGAGGGGGAAGTCTCCCCCTGCGTGTCAACCCCACGCTTTGCGCGGGTTTGCCACTACCCCCTTGTAAGTAATCTATTGCTATGTTTAGCTAGCATAGCACGAAGTGCGGTGAGCGTTTC
>JBBAEA010000150.1:0-7962 GCA_041656175.1 Bradymonadales bacterium
GGCAGTATCGAGTTTCGCCTCGCAACCATCGCTCATATCGTTGTTACAATCGCCGTAACCCGCAACGCACTCCCCACAACTTGCGCGCTTTGTTAGCGCTAAATCCACACAGCCCTTGCCATCACGGCAATCCACAAGACCATCGCTGCAAGCATCCACACACTCCCCCTCTACACACTGCTGCGTATCGCTACACTTTTCGCAAGGATCCGTGTAAGTGCCTTCATTATTACAGGCAGTCACAAGAAGAAAAGAAAAAGCTACCCATAAACTAAAACGCTTCCACATCACTACACCTATTTTTTTTGTCTATAGTTTCGCCACACCAAACAAGTGGCGAAACTATAGGTTAACCATTTTTCCGCTAAATTTCTATAGCAAACGATACATTAGTAAAGTTTTAGAAAATCATTGTTTCATAGAGCTTATTGCAGCAAAGCTCATTTAAGCCGCTCGCCTCTAAAATCCAATAAAATCAATGTGTTACATAGAAGAAGTGTTCTAAGGGCGATAGCATAAAGAAGCAAAACATGGGCAGAGCCCCAAAAATAAATCAGAGTTTCCTAAAAGCTACCATTTTGTAATGATAGGCTTAATAAAGGCTTGCCGCTCTTTAACAACGACATCATATTCAACTTTACTGGCGTTGTGGGTTTGCTCAATGATTCGGGTTTGCGACTCAATTTTTTGTCGAAAAGCTTCGAGATCCATATTTTGTGGCGCAAGCCCAATAGCTTCGCGCGCTCTATTGAGTTTGATATACAATTCATTGACCGCGTCGCGCTTAGGGCTGCTGCTCGCCGTGTCTGACTCCAGTTTTCGCGCGGTTTCATCACTTGGACGCGCGGCAACTATGCTCGGGCGACGCCCAGTTGGGGCGAGCCGCTCTTTTGGCGTCGATGTCATTGGCGAAGTTTGAGCAACTTCTTGTTTAGCTTGGTATGATCGAAGAAAGTCATCGGCTTCTTTTGCCAGTTCGCTAACAGCAGCATTATCACTTCCTTGCGTCAGCGCTCGTTCTGCTTTTTTATTTTCCCTTACTTCTTGCTGCGCCTCACGTTGCTCGCGCCTACGCTGAACTCGTTGCTTGTGACGCTGATACACGCCGTCTTCTATTTCGCGAAGACTGCGATTCCAATACGCGGAATAGGCGTTAAATTTTTGTATCGCCGAATTTAATTTAAATTTAATACCAGTATTTCGTATTTTTAGCTGTTCCAGTTGACGCATCAAACGCACAACGTCCATACGAAACACGCTAGGGGCAACGCGCTCGACACCAATAAAATATTGCTCGTAGCGAATGCGCAGTATCTCTAGTTTTTGCGCAAATTCTTCTACCATAGCTTCTATTTTTTCTTGGCTTAATTCAGTCTCGACGCGTTTTGCCATATCTAAAACTCAGAAATATACACTTAGTGAAGTTGAAACAATGTGGTTCTTTGGCTTAAAATGGTGTAAATACGAAATATCAAAACCAAAATACCCCGACTTGTCGCGATAGCCAGTTCCAGCCGAAACCACAGAGGCACTATTGGCGCTTTCGTAGCGATACGCCAAGCGAAGCGGGAAGGCGCGTACTAAAAAGTATTCTGCACCAATGGCATATTCCGCCGTTTTTTTAGGGCTCTTCGCACTGACGTTGAAAGCCACCTCCCCCATTATATTTAGCCCAATTTCTAAGCCTGTAAAGGCTAAACCCGTAGAAATCTTTCGTGGGTGTGTATCTGCGTGATCACCAGTTATTAAATTTTGTGCTGAAAACCCGAGGCTAAACCACGGTATTGGGCGTATAATGAGGCCTGTATCCATACTAAAATGCGATATTTCTCTCTTTCCACCCCATTTTACGTTCGTGTATAAACCCGACAATCCCACACTCACTAAGCCATCTTGTAGGCGCAAAGCTAAGCCAAATCGTGTTTGACTTGCATGCCGTGTCTTGCCATCGGCTTTGGAGTACTCGTAAGCAAAACCAATCGCCGAACCTAAGTAGCCATTACTTTTCATGTCCATGACATTGGCGCCAAAACCGTGTCCTCCCTTAGAATTGTCGTATTGATATGCCGCCTCCGCAGCATACATCAACGCAGCTCCAATGCCCGCAGGATTGTGCCAAATCGCGCTAGTTCCACTTGCTGCCGCCGACATCGCGCTGTTTAAAGCAATAGCCCTTGATGTCGTTAATTCTTGCGCCTGTGCGGGTAACACAAACGCTATCGATAGCGCTAAAATGCATAATATCCAAAGCCACTTCATCGCCTCTGCTCCTTCGCTGCATGCCCTTGCACACAGCTCAATGCAAAGTTTAATGCAAGTTCGCAGACTGAGCAAAATCAGACGCTTCACGTTGTGGGGCTCTGTCCCAAACCTCGCAAAGGCTTGCGCTCTTAGGCCTCGCCTTCTTTGTAACACATTGATTTTATTGATTTTATTTTAATCCCGCTTCTTACTTTTTATACTTTGCGCTAGCTTCGTTTTTTGGCAATTGTCACATTAATCGCTGCGTCTTTAAATACTTGCTTACGGCTTACAGCGTATTGCTTAAAAGCTACAAACGTCTTTAATGGCACGGGGGGGTAGCGCAAGATCACCCGAAGGAGCGGTGCCTGAGCGCATTTTATGCAATGGATGCGCGGAACGAGCGCATACATTGCATAAAATCATGCGCGAAGCCACCGATCATGAGGGAAGCTTGCGCGTAGGGGGAATAAAATCCCCCCACTCAAAAATTCGCCAAAGTACTTGCGACGCAATAGTTTAAGCACTTTTCCCTTGAAAAAACCTTGCTATAGACACATGTTATGGACGTTGGGCGTCCTTATTAAGACGCTTATTATTTTTAATAGGAGGTTCTTGGATGAAAGTGGTCATCGTCGGTGGAGTGGCAGGCGGCGCGGGGGCAGCGACGCGCTTGCGGCGTATGGATGAAGGAGCACAAATCGTGTTAATAGAGCGCGGCGAGCATGTTTCGTATGCGAACTGCGGCTTGCCGTATTTTTTGGGCGGCGTGATAAGCGAGCGAGAGAAGTTGGTGGTAACACCGCCGCAGCGGCTACGTGAACGCTTTAACATCGACGTGCGAACGCGCTGCGAGGCGATACATTTTGATAGCGCGAAAAAGAAGCTAACGCTCAAGGACCTCGATACGGGCAACGTTTACTCAGAGACTTATGATAAGCTCATTTTGTCGCCTGGAGCGTCGCCAATTCGGCCTAAGATTTTCGATAAAGAGCGCGTTTTTTGCCTACGAAATGTGCGAGACGTCTTTGCGATTGATGATTTTATACGCGAGCATAAGCCCAAAACAGCAGCGGTGGTGGGGGCTGGATTTATTGGTGTCGAGATCGCCGAAAACCTTATAGATCGTGGGCTTTCGGTAAAATTAATCGAGGCAGCCAAACACGTTTTACCGCCCTTTGACCCCGAGATGGTGGAGCAACTGCATGTCGTTGCGCTGGAGCATGGGCTTGAGCTTAAACTTGGCGGCATGGTCACGGATTGCTTACAAAATCGGGATACTATCCAATTAAAATGCGAGGACGGAAGCAGTATTGAGGCGGATTTCGTGGTGCTTTCGATTGGTGTGCGACCAGATACGCAGTTTGCCAAAGATAGCGGCATTCAACTCAGTGAAAGGGGCGCAATCCTCGTAGATGAGAACTTTAAGACATCGGCGCCCGACGTTTACGCCGTGGGCGATGCGATCGAAGTTCGCTCTTTAGTCGACAACGCGAACACCTTCATTCCCTTAGCGGGGCCAGCCAACAAGCAGGGGAGGCGCGTCGCCGATGTGGCAGCAAATATATCGCGAACGCTTGCGCCAATGCAGGTGCAGGGGGCGAGCATCGTAAAGTTTTTTGAGTACACGGCGGCATGTGTGGGCTACAGCGAAGGCACGCTAAAACGCCTTGGTATTGCGTACCAAAAGGTCTATGCCCATCCTGGCTCTCACGCGGGCTATTACCCTGGTGCGGGCAGCATGCACTTAAAGCTACTCTTTGATGAGAAGGGAAAAATTTTGGGCGCCCAAGGCGTTGGCACGGATGGTGTCGATAAGCGCATTGACGTTATTTCGACTACGCAACGCTTAGGCGGAAGCGTCTACGACTTAGAAGAACTTGAGCTTTGCTACGCGCCACCTTACAACTCGGCCAAAGACCCCGTTAACATGCTCGGCTTCATCGCGGGGAACGTTCTGCGCGGCGAAGTAAAGGTCTTTTACCCCGAAGATGTTGAGCATTTACAAAAACAGGGCGCGCAGCTCGTTGATGTGAGCACAGCCGAGGAGTTCATGCTCTTTAGCCTTCCCACAGCCATCAACTTGCCGCTGGATTCGCTGCGACAAAATATGGCAAAGCTCGATAAGACTCGCCCCGTCTACATTACCTGCCGCGTTGGACAACGTGGTTACATCGCCACGCGCATACTCTCTCAAAACGGTTTTGAGGCTTACAACCTTACAGGGGGCTGTAAATCCTATGCTTGCAGCATCAAGGGGCTTAAGCCCGTCATTCTTAACCAAACACTTTGTTGCAGCTCTGAAGACGAAGGACAGGCATACGCTATGAAACTCAGTGAAAAGACTAACACCATCGAACTGGATGCCTGCGGCTTACAGTGCCCAGGCCCCATACTCAAGGTCGCCGACGCGCTTAAAGAACTTCAAGATGGCCAGCAACTGTGCGTCGTTGCTACAGATGCAGGCTTCGCTTCCGATATCGGCGTTTGGTGTGAACGCACTGGAAACACCCTCATCAAAATCGATAAAAACGAGCAAAAGTACGAAGTTCTACTCGCCAAAGGAGGCGCCTCCATTGCGCCAAGGGCGGAACAGGCGAGTTTTCATGACAAATCGATTATTGTGTTTAGCGGAGATTTGGATAAGGCGATTGCATCCTTTATTATTGCGAGCGGCGCCGCTTCCATGGGGCGTAAAGTTACGATGTTCTTTACCTTCTGGGGTTTAAATATTTTGCGTAAACCCGAAAAAGTAAAAGTGAAGAAAAACTTTATCGAGCGCGCCTTTGGATTTAT
Source organism: Bradymonadales bacterium (assembly GCA_041656175.1). Taxonomy (GTDB): domain Bacteria; phylum Myxococcota_A; class Bradymonadia; order UBA4248; family UBA4248; genus JBBAEA01. The sequence continues at coordinate 5,038 of JBBAEA010000150.1, forward strand.
GATGCCACGTGGCTCTAAAAAACTTGGTCTATCGCGCATGAATATGGGGGGTATGGGCGCGCAAATGATACGCAGGGTCATGGCCTCTAAAAACGTTCAATCCCTCGAAGAGCTGATGGACGTCGCTGTAGAACAAGGTGTCAATCTCGTGGCGTGCCAGATGTCGATGGACGTCATGGGCATACGACGTGAGGAGCTACGCGACGACGTTCGCCTTGGTGGTGTGGCAACGTTCTTAGGTGCAGCCGAGCTCTCAGATACAAATCTGTTTATTTAGCGGCTTAGAGAACTAGGGGCAGGTTTCAAACTTGCCCTTGTTCTATGCATAAATCGTCAAAAAAGAGCTAGCGCGGCGTGGGCAAAGTATGCTTATTGTACTAGGCGCTTTCGGTCTGTTCCAACAATCTGCCAGCGACCGCGTTGCTCTTTTACGCGATAGGTAATGATAGCGTCATCAATAATATTGCTACCATCTATGGTGTAATGGGCGCGCTGGCGAGTATGCACTACGGCGGCACGCTTTTGTATAATCTGAAAATCTATCGCTAAGAGTTCCAAAACAAGTTTCGGGGTTTTGATAACGCGCTCGGCATAGGCGCGTTGTAACTTAGCGCCAGAAATATCTTCGTGGAAACAGTCGAGGTAGGCTTCTAAATCGCCCGCGTTTGCAGCAGCGACATGCTTTTCTATTAATTGCTGCACAGCAGCTGCCTGCTCTGGGTAAGCCTCCTGCGGACTAATACCTTCGGGTTTTGCTGCTACGGGATCGAAACGAAGACTTTCGGATTTCTCTTCGACCTTAAGTTCATCGTCGCCATCGAGGGCGAAAGCGGGAAGCGCAATGCATAAAAGTGCGCAAGAAAATAAAATGCGTAAACGCATGATCACCTCCGTCCTTTTAATTCTCGACGCCGTATAAAGTAGATGCCTGCGAGTGCAAGCAAAACAAAACTAAGTTCGCCAAAGGGTGGAGTTTTTGCGTTTTCTGCTAAATTACAGCCGCATTTCGACTTACTTTGTTTTGGCTTTCTCGTAGAATCCTGAATATCACTTAGCACATCAATCGCCATGGGCGGCCATTGCCGAAAGTTCTCTAAACGCTCTGGGCTCAAAAAATCGGGAGCATTCTCAACCGCTTCCCTATAATATTGTACGCTCATTTCGAGATCGCGCTTTTGCGCAAATTGCCACATACACACGGCGAGCGCGGCAAAGTAAGAACCTGTTGGGAGAGATTTTTCCTTAGCTGCATCAAGAGATTCTTGAAGCAGAGCTTCAGCGTCTTCGAGTTTTTTCATCGAAATGAGAGAGAGCGCGTAGCGCAGATCCAACTCGCCTCTAGAGCGATGCTCTTGTTCAACGCTTTTGTATAGCTCCTCGTAGATCGCAAAGGCTTCGGCATCTTTTTTACAACAAAGTGGCACTGTCTCATCATCATTGCAAGACTTTGCTTCATCTTGCGAACAGCCCTGTAAAGCCTTAGCCATAGCAAGGGAGAGCTTGCTTTCTGCAGAAAGTTTGATCTTGTTATCGACTTCTTCCAAATATTGTTCTGCATCGGCATAGCGTTTTAGCTTAATCAAAGCCGTGGTTTTGGCATTCATAAAGCCCTGTTCAGAGTATTTCTCAAGGGCTTTATCGGACCAACTAATACAGTCTTCGTAGCGTGCAGACTTTAGAAGTGCATGACACACGTTTAAATACACAATCACATTCTCCACCCCATCCTCTTCGATAGCCTGCTCATAGAGCTCAATAACTTTAGTATACTCCCCTCGCCTTGAGTAGCGTGCCCCCAAACCCGTTAAAGCGACCAGATCATGCTTATTGAGCGCTAGCGCTCGGGCGTAGTATAACTCGGCTTTTTCCTCGTCTTTGGCAGCGTCGGCGACACGCGCGGCAAATTGCTGTAGCTCGGCAGACTGAGGTGAGGCCTCGGCAGCAAGTATCGCATAGCTAAGAGCATCCTCTCTTTGCAGCGAGTTTTTGATAACGGCGAGGTTTTTGAGGTTTTCTAGATTTTGGGGATTCTGCGCGTAAATTGCGCTAAAGATCTGTTCGGCTTTACTGTAATATGCGGGGCTTTGTGCATAAAGAAATCCTAGGTATTCTAGTTGCACTAAAGTTGCGTCGCTTTGGGCGGCAAGAAACTCACCCATCTCTATGGCTGCGGAAAGCTGCCCAGACTCAAAAAGTTCTTGCATCCTCTCTACGCTTGCTACCACTACATTTTCTTGATCCTGCTGCTCTTCTTGAGCTTGCTCAGATTTCTCTGTTTCTTGCGCAATCGCGAAATTGGCGCTAGCAAAAAGAAGAAGCGCCGCTATCATTGCAATATTCGTTTTAAGATGAGTAAGCATGAAGTGTGTACCTTTTGTGCGTAGTATCTATCAAACTCGTGTAAGGGCTAAGGTTTTGGGGGCGTCGCGGGCTCCGCCCCGCGCTCAGCATTACGTCTTTCTTTTGAGCTTTGCGCGGGGGGAACCTTTTTTCTTTTTGCAAAAGAAAAAAGGTTCCCCCCGCACCCCCCTCCCAAAAAGAAAGCACTCTTTTAAGCACTTTTCGAATAAAATGTCATTCTATCTTCTACCTGTTTTATTTAATTAGCATTATTAAGTTATGATTCTCTACAAAATGTCTCATTTTGTTTAAAACTGTATCGGATTTGTAAAATTAAATTCACCATTTCTAGCCGCGCAAAGGTTTTTAATGGTGAGGTTTTGCTTCAGAGCAAAGGCATCTTCTTACAACAACAATGTTGATGATTTGGGTATAAAAGATTTCCGTAATAATGAGCTCGCGGAGATACCGTCTTGATTGTCAAGACAAAAACTAAAAAATAACGTTTGCAAGCGCCCTCGCCCGACGCACGCATAGCGTATGCAAATGCTGCAATCTTATCAAGGCAACCCTACGGGTCGGCTA
>JBBAEA010000151.1:0-7842 GCA_041656175.1 Bradymonadales bacterium
AACTTGTGCTTCTCTAGAAAATATCTCATTTTGTTTAAAAATGTATCGAATTTGTAAAATTAAATTCGTTATTTCTAGCCGTGCAAAGGTCTCATCTTTACTAACCGTGCAAAGCTCTCCACTTCAAATTTCTGAGGGAGTGTCAAGTTTTTTTGTTACCTTAAGCTCGCCCAAGAGACAAATTTTGTTGGTTTACGAATTATTGGGGGGTAGCCAAAGATCAGCTGAAAAAGTCGCTTAAAGACGCACGCCTTGCGGTGGATGAGCGTCTAGCGAATACAGCGCAAGGCGTAGCGGCTTTTGGCGTATTTTGAAGCAAGCTTTGGCGTAGGGGGGCTTTTAGCCCCCCACCGAGCAAAGAAAAAATGTCGATTATCGAGTAATTGTGTGCTTTTGCGCTTGGTTTTGATAAAAATTTGCCATAAAGCTCGTGAAAATGCTATGATAATGTGGGCTATGTTCTTTTTTGGAGGAAGGACGACATGAGCAAAGAAGCATCGTTATCGAAATCATTGAGTCGTTTGCAGGAGCTATCGAGCAGTGGGGAGGTCGCGAAGGTGAAGCGACGCTCTACGGTGAAGGAGCAAGCGTGGAGCAGCAACGAGAAGACCACGAATTTGCTTGGGGATTTGTTGGGGCAGGCGGCGAGTTTGGCGGAGCAGGAGGCGGCGCGCAAGAAGGCGGAGTTGGAGCAGGCCGAGGCTGAGGAGCGATCGCGTTTGGAGGCTGAGGAGGAGCGATTGCGCTTGGAGGCTGAGGCGGCGCTGGAAGAAGAGAAGCGTATCCATGAAGAGAACAAAATGCGCCACACGCAGATGTTGGCGGAGATTGAGCGGCAAAAAAAGATCGAGACGGGGGAGATCAACCTCGAGGAAGAGGCGCGTTTGAAACGCGAGGAGGAGGAACGCATCAGGGCAGAGCAGGAGGCGATTGCGGCGAAGGAGGCAGAGAGGCGGCGTGCGAAGGAGTTGCTGGAGGAGCAGGCCCGACAGATGGAGGAGCTGACGGAGAAGCAGATCGAGCAGGCGGCGAAGAAGAAAAAATCGCGTGCTGGGCTGATTGCAGCCATCGTGGCGGCGGTAATTTTGGGCGGAGTGGGAACCTTGGTTTGGTTCCTTACACGGCCAGAGCCGATTGATATTTACGCGCTAGATAAGGATTATCCGAGTGAGCAGATTGCGTTTTTGAGCGATGAGTCGGCGGCGGAAAGTGTTGGCGCGAACATTGTTGCGCAAGCAGCCCCAGTGGTTGAGAAGGCAGCGCCGCGCCGTACGACGACAAGGCGAACTACAGCGGCCCCTGCGGCGGACTCGAAACTTACGGGTCAGCGTGGAGGTTTGTTAGGGGGCAGAGGCGGAACACTTGGTAAATAGCCCTGTTTGACTTTGAGCGACGTCGTTTAAAAGAGCGCATCCTGTAGCTGGACGCGCTTTTTTATTGCTTTTTTTTTCTTGAGGGTGTAGAGCTAAAACGTTGTGACTCGCTGATGAGGTGAGTGATGGCGTGTTTGCGCGAAAGTGGCGGAATTGGTAGACGCGCAGGATTCAGGTTCCTGTGCCCGTTACGGGTGTGAGGGTTCGAGTCCCTCCTTTCGCATATTGAGCTTGGCTTTTTAGCCAAGCTTTTTTTTGAGCACATCACCAAATAGCGACTTCGTGGTTGATATCGTGGCATCCTTGCAAGCACATGGGAATGGGGGTACACTATTTGTTGGTATTTAGCCAATCTGTGCTGTTTTAGGAGTAAGTGATGGCAAAGGAAAAAACTGAGAAAACGAGTAAAACGAAAAAATCAAAAGCCGCGACTAAGTCTGAACTTGTGATGAGTGCAGTGGAAAGTGGAGCTGGAACAGCGAAAGCGTCAAAGGGACGAAAAACCACGACGTCTGAAAAGAATACAGACGATGCGGCGCTTGCGGAGAAAAAAGCGAAACTAGAAGCAGAGAAGAAAGCAGAGGCAGAGAAGCAGGCTGAAGCCAAGAAGCAGGCTGAAGCCAAGAAGAAGGCTGAAGCCAAGAAGAAGGCTGAAGCAGAGAAGAAGGCTGAAGCAGAGAAGAAGGCTGGAGCTAAGAAAGCGGAGGCAGAGAAGAAGGCCGAAGCTAAGGAAGCGGAGGCTCAAGAGCAAGAGAGTGCGACGAAGACCAAGAAGAAGTCTAAGGCTAAGAAGCGCTATGACGTTTTACTGGTGTCGGAAGGAGCTGGCTTTAAACCAGCGCGTGCGGCGGTTGTAACCATGGTGCACCAGCTTGCCTACCGCGGCTTTGCCTCTCCTGTGCAGGAGGCTATAGCCGAGACGTGGTTAGAGATTTATTTTGAACCAGCGACGAGCGCCCACGAGGTGTTTTGGGAGAAAGCCTACACGAGTGAAGAGGCTGTTTTTGATGAAGTGGTTTTACGCGTAGAGGATAAGCCGTTTTTTGCGCCTTATGGCGATATCAAGGCGCCTTTATACTGGTCGATTGAGTTTCGTAATTGCTTGTTCCAAGAACCGCTAGGACACTTTAAGAAGCTGTTTTTGGACGCACTTAACGTGCGCATCAAGGTAGTATCGCGTGAGCACGAAGAGGCGCCACCGCGCCGTGAGGTGCCAGAGGATGAGGTCGCTCCCGAGAAAACCCGTCGTGAGCGTGGTGCTGGGTTAGCAGGCACGCATGTTGAGGAGCTGTAGTTGTGGTTTGCGCCTGGATTTGAGCTTTCTTGGGCGTTTAGAGTGGGATAATTGCTTCTAGAAGGGAGGGGCAAATGTATATTCTTGCAGTTTTGTTCTTTATTGTTGCTGCGGTAATTTTGGTGTTTAGAGCCTTTGATGCTAAAAAACAATCCCAACTTAGCGGTGCGGAGAGAAAAAAAATAGGCGAAGTTGTTCGCTTAGCCTCTGAAACGAAAGCTGAACTCGCTGATCTAGGCGATGAAAACCTCATTTCTGAACGCGGTGCATATGTAGGCATGCCCACTTGCGATGAACCCCTCATTTCGCCTTTGGGTCAAAAGCCGTGTTTGTACTATAAGATGGAAGTGAGCTACAAAGCCATAGAAACTTACCAAGAGCGTGATAGCAACGGTAATATGCAAACGCGTACGCGCCATGTGAATAGAACTTTGCAAAGCGATGAAGCGAGCACACGTTTTACACTCACCGATGATACAGGTTCTGTGCTTGTTGATCCTCGCGATGGTGTGTTTGAGGGCGCGACGCAGTCGTACAATAAAGCCGAACCCTACTCGAGTTTGCAACAGGGTGGCGCAGCTTTGGTAATTGGGGGATTGGCCTTGAGTTTGGGATCCAACGCCTTTGGTGGCGTGATACCGCAAACGCTTGTTTCTAAAGAAAGTATCATTGCCTTTGATCGCAAATTAACGGTGGTCGGCTCTATACAAGATAAAATGGGTGAGCTAGTCCTAGAGGGTAAACCCAAGGATAAAATTAGGCTTTCGACCTATTCGTTAGAAGAACAGCTCCAGAAGATCAAACATTCTATGCGTATCAAACTCATCGTCGCAAGCGTTTGCGGCGGCATTGGAGTTTTATTTATGATTTTGGGGCTTTTGCGATAAAGGCGCATAAGTAGAGGATAGAATTATGGATCGACGCTACAAAGAGCGGCGTAGGCGACTTCGCGAGGCAGTCCCTAACGGCGATATCATCTTGCTATCCTCGCGCTACGTTCCTCGCAATTACGAAGACAATACCTATCCTTTTCACCAAGATTCGTGTTTTTATTATTACACGGGTTTGGGGAAAATCAGCGATGCTATACTGCAGATCGCGGAAGATGGGACGGAAACTTTGTATGCAGCCGATGCTGACTATGAAGATGTGATATGGACAGGGCCACAAGCTCGTGTTTCAGAGCTTGCTGAGGCGGCGGGCATTGAGCGAAGCGAGGATATTGGCGAAATATTTCGTAAAAACCTCAATAGACCGCACTTTCTTAAACCATACGACGCGCTACACGAGATGATGCTCTCTACTTTATGGAGGGGCTGGCGTTATTCGCAGGAACTGCACAGAGCAATCATAGCCCAGCGTAGCGTAAAAGACGCATGGGAGATTGAGCAAATTGAGGAAGCCATCGCGTTAACGGGCGAGATGCTAAAAAGCGCGCAATCGGCTATTGCTGTTGGTCGAAAAGAATCCGAGGTGGGGGCAGCTCTGCTATTGCCCGCCCTAGCCAAGGCGCGCCAGCAGGCGTTTAACCCCATCGTTTCGGTGCGCGGGGAGACGCTGCATAACGAGTCCATGCAAAACACGATGCAGGATGGGGATATATTGCTTATTGACTGCGGTGCTGAGTCCGAGGCGGGTTATTGTGCAGACATCACGCGAGTTTACCCTGTGGACGGTGAGTTAGATGAGCGCCAAAGAGCGATATACGACATCGTTTTGTCGATGCAGACGGCGAGTATTGCAAAGAGCGCGGAGCGCGGGGTGTCGATGCTTGAGGTGCATATGGCGGCGTGTCGCGCTCTTGTAAAGGGCATGAGCGAACTCGGCTTAATGCGAGCAAATCAAGGTGAAGCCTTAGCTGCGGGGGCACACGCACTTTTCTTCCCCCACGGTATAGGGCATATGCTGGGTTTGGATGCGCACGATATGGAGAACTTAGGCGACGAGGTAGGCTACGATCGAGGGGTAGCGCGAAACAAGCAGTTTGGGCTACACGCGCTGCGTATGGCTAAAACACTAAAGCCAGGCTACGTCGTGACGGTGGAGCCGGGCATTTACTTTATTCCTGAACTTATCGCGCGCTGGGAGGCAAAGGGATTGCACAGCGAGTTTATCGATTACGCGCGTGTTAAGGAGTATATCGGTTTTGGCGGCATTCGGATCGAGGATGATGTCTTGATTACGGAACAGGGTAGCCGCGTGCTCGGGGAGCCAGTGCCGAAATAATTCGCGCCTATGCGCTAGGGTGCAAAGTGCCAGAAATTAAAAAAACCAGCATAGTTGCTGGTTTTTTGCTTGAAGTCGAGACTTTGGGCTTAGCCGTTGACTACCCAGACCTTCACGGTGGTTGTGACTTCGCTTGCGAGCTTGATATCTACTTTGTAGATGCCAAGTTCTTTAATGGGGTTTGCAAGAACGATCTTTCGCCTATCAATCTTGTGACCTTCGGCCTGGAGAGCTTCTTGAATGTCTCTATTGGTGACGGAGCCGTGTAGCTTATCATCATCGTTTGACGAGCGTGTAATACTAACGCTGAGTCCGTCTAAAACTTTGACGATGTCGAGAGCTTCTTTGTGCAATTTTGCACGTTTGTGCTCAATGGCCGCTCTTTTGTGTTCAAATTCCTTGGACCTTTGCTCGGTTGCGAGCATGGCCAAGCCTTGTGGTATCAGGTAGTTTCTGCCGTATCCGTCGGATACACGCACGATGTCACCCATACGTCCTAGTTGTGCAATATCTTCTACGAGTATGACGCGCATATGTTTCTCCAAAAAAAGCTTAAAATTACTCTTTGTCCCAGACTACTCGTCATCGACAAGATCATCGAGGTCTTCGTCATCAATATCCACACCGGAGTAGTCCGTTGTTTCTTTGGGTGCGCTCGATCCTTCGTTCACAGCCTCAGCCTTACGCTTCTCGACGTCTACATCCTCGCCTAACTTAATAGTCATAAACTTAATGACTGGCTCTAAAATGCGCAGATTACGCTCAATCTCGCTAACCATGTCATTATAACCAAGATACCGAAGGTAGTAATAAATACCGTAGGCGTTTTTTTGTATTTTATACGCTAGTTTGCGTTTTCCCCATTCTTCTTGGAAGAGGAGGTGTCCTTCGAGTCTTTGGATGATGTCGTTCATTCGGTCAATGACCTTAGCGCGTTCATCGTCCAAGATGTCGGGGCGCAAGATAAAAACTGTTTCGTACTCTTTTACTGTCTTCGGATGTTTAACCAACAATGCCATAAATTCTCCCTATGGAACTGATTCGGCTTCCCCATAAGCAAAGCGCCCCCAGCGGGCGCTCTGCGAGAAGCAAGGAGCGGGGCGCAATATACACAAGCGCCATTCAACTTGCAAGTCTTCTTTTATTTTCCGCACTTTTCGCGGTTCTTTGAAACAAATTCCTTCGCAGGTCCAGCGCAACTCCCAGATTGCGCGCGCTCGTAGTATCGATAAGGTTCGCACGAGTTGGGCGCGAAGATCTTGAGTTTAGTTGCCATGACGCAGAGCACATCATCCTTATTCTTCTCGGAGCTGGGAAGCTCATTGTATGCGGCTTTAAGCGCTGAAGTGTTCGTAGCCTTTTGCATTCTCTCTTTAATGGCAGGAATATTGACATTGGATGGAGCCGGAATTGTCTCTTGAGTTGTGGGTCTACGCGTTGTACCTCGCCCGCCGGAGTCGGATCTCGCTGGTGCCTTTGCTGCTTGGAGCTGTTGCCCAACACTTTGCACCCTAGCTCTATCTTGGGAGCGACGCGCAAGCTCTTCGTAAATCTTTTCGGCTTCGTCCAAATTCTGGCTGTTAAAGGCAGAATTAAAGCGAAGAACGATTTCATCGTCACGACATTTTATGGCTTTATTTCGCACATCGTTATCGCGCACTAACTTTTCGTACACGCGCGTCGTCGAGTCTATGCCCTCAAGCATATCAATGGCCTCTTGGCACTTTCCGTCGGCTAGCGCATTCTTCGCATCTTCATACTCACGCATCGCCGTCTCTTCGCGATTCAGCGAGTCCATCATGTTTAAAACCATGGGATTGGAAGGATTGAGTTCGTACGCTTTTTCGCAGTTTGTGCGCGCCAGCGTTAAATCCATCTTAAAAATATTGTTCTCGCATGCCGTCGCCAACTGCAACATTTCGGTATTTGCATCTTTAACGACCACTGTAGTGGTAACGACTTCCTGCGTTGGCTTGTCGTCAAAGACGCCCGTAACGTAGAGGGTGACCAAGACAGCACCCACGACGGCTAGCAGCAACAAGCCTATTACCAGCCCCAGCATCGGCGCGCTGCGTTTGGGTTCATCATCGAATCCCCCCGGATTGAAGTACCAAAGCTCTCCCGGCGCGCAGTAGCGCATCATGACGTGGCCTAAAATGACCGTATCGCCCGAGAAGAGCTCGTGTACGCCAGTGCACGGCAACCAGTTGATCTTCAAGCCATTCGATGAGCCTAAATCCTCAATCTCAAAGTTACCACGAGCGTTTCGCGTGATCTTTGCATGATTCCCGCTCACCGAAACGTGTTCTATGTGCAAATCGCAAGTAGGATTTCGCCCTAGAGTAACAATTCCCTTGGTTATCGGATACTCGCGTCCCGCAAAATTCGACGAAACCACGACGAGCTTTGGTTGCATCGCAGGCGGAATATCGACCGCACCTTGCGCCACTGCCGCGGGTTGCTTTATCACCTGCGGTAGGCTCTCATCCTGCAAATACAAGCGATAGTCGCCTATACGGATTTCATCGCCAAAGGATACACGCATCGGTCCGTCAATCTTGGACGAATTGACCTTGATTCCATAGCGCGCTTCGACCGGCTCGACATATATACCGTCAGCACCCGCGTACAATCGCGCGTGGCGCCGCGAAACGTTTCGTTCCTTAAGGCGGATAACATTACCCTCCTTACGGCCTATCGTAATGTCGGCGGTTTCCGGATTTATGGGTGCTAATTTCGACTTCCCTTCGAAGTCCTCTATCAATAATCTCAGCATTTGACATCCCAATGCTAAAAAACACTCGCCAAAATCTGGCAAACTTATCTAGCCTGAAATCTAGCAACTTGGCAAATGATAAGCGATGTAGGTTTTAGAATTCTCTACTTTTGGGGGGGGCTAATTCGCCCCCCTACGCGCGGGCTTCCTCGGCCCTAGTCCAATTCGCGTAA
>JBBAEA010000152.1:0-7734 GCA_041656175.1 Bradymonadales bacterium
AAATTTTTCATGATAAACACTAAAAAGTTTATATAATTGCGAGAAGTTCCGCAATGTACAGGCATTTTATTCTGTATTGCGTGGTAATGCAAGGATTTTGTACGTTTTTGACTTTTTCAACAGGCTGCTCCGCGGGGACACCCCGCGACGCCCCGTTTAGTTTTTGGCGAAACAGGACTTTGCGGCTGCCCTACTCGCCTCCCCCCTAACGCGATCCTTTCGCAAGACTGAGCGACGCAAGTTTATTCACCCATTTGACCGCTTTTCCTCAAGTCGGCTAGCAGCTGATCCATTCTTTGAGCCTTCTCGAATGTTTCGTCGTAATGGAAGGCAAGTTTGGGCGTATGGCGCATATTGAGTTCCTCGGCGAGTATGCCGCGAATGTAGGAGGCTGCACCGCTGAGACTTTTATCGATTTGGGCGATATCACCGTTGTCGGGTGGTAGCCAGTAGATGCGACAAATCGAAAAATCTGCTGAGAGCTTGATGTGCATAATTCTCAGCCCCAGTAAGCGCGGATCTTTCACTCCTGTTAGGAAGAAAGAAGCGAGTACGCGCTTGATTTCGGCGGCAACTTTTTCTTGGCGTAATTTTGACATGAAAGCTCCTTATACGAAGTCGCTGTGGAAGCTTGGGGGGTAGCAAAAGACCCCCCGAAAAAAGTCGGCTGTTGCTGTATTTTATGCGATGGTTTGGCGAATAGCCAAAACATCGCATAAAATTTCACAGCAACTGCCGAATTTTGAGGGAGGCTTTTGCGTAGGGGGCGCTCCCCCAGCAGAAAACTATAAAGTAGCTTTAGTTTCGATGACTTCGTAGATTTCGACGGTATCACCGACTTTGATATCGTTGTAGTTCTCAATGCTAAAGCCGCACTCAAAGCCGCTTCGGACCTCCTTGGCGTCGTCTTTAAAGCGTTTGAGGGAGGCAATTTTGGATTCGTAGATGATTTTTCCTTGACGCAGTAGGCGGCATTTTGCGTTACGAATGATTTTGCCGTCAAGGACGTATGCGCCAGCGATGGTGCCGACTTTGGGGACGCTGAAGGTTTCGCGAATTTCGACGTGTCCGATGGTGTTATCGTTGTAGACTGGATCGAGCAAGCCGCTCATCATTTCGGTGACGCGATCGATGACGTCGTAAATGACGCTGAAGGATTCTAGGGTGATACCTTCGCGCTTTGCCACGTCGGCGGCGCGGGCTTCGGGGCGTGTATTAAAGCCAATGATGAAGGCGTTTGAGGCGATGGCCAACTGGACGTCGCTTTCGGTGGCGCCACCAACAGCGGAGTGAACAACGATGAGTTCGACCTCGGAGGTGCTGAGCTGTTGCAGCGATTGTTCGAGCGCTTCGAGCGAGCCTTGGACGTCGGCTTTGATGATGACGTTGAGTTGTTTGTTCTCTTTGAAGGCTGCCCATGGGTCGAATTTGCGGCTCTTGAGTTCGGCGTTTCGTTTGCGATCCTTGATTTGCATGGTGAACTCTTTGGCCACCTTTTCGTCTTTGGTCACAAAGAAGGGTTCGCCAGCGTCAGGAACGTCGGAGAGTCCGGTGATTTTGACGGGTGTGGAGGGGCCAGCAACGCGAATGTTTTTGCCCTTGTCGTTTTGCATCGTTTTAATTTTGCCGTATGAGGCGCCGCTAACGAGTAAATCGCCTGCGTGCAGTGTGCCTTCTTGGACGATCATGGTGGCGACCGTACCGCGGCTCTTGTCTTTATAGGCTTCGAGTATGATCCCACGCGCTTCCTTGTCGGGATTAGCCTTGAGTTCGAGCACTTCAGACTGGAGTTGGATAAGCTCTAGTAACTCGTCGATGCCCGCGCCAGTGAGCGCGGAAACTTCTTTGAACAATGTTGTTCCACCCCATTCTTCTGGAATGAGGTTGTACTCGGTGAGTGCCTGTTTGACGCGATCGGGGTTAGCGCTTGGTTTATCGATTTTGTTGATCGCCACGATAATCGGCGCTTCGGCGGCTTTGGCGTGGTTGATCGCTTCGACCGTTTGGGGCATAACGCCGTCATCGGCAGCAACGACGAGCACGACGAGGTCAGTGACCTTGGCACCACGAGCGCGGAGCGCGGTAAAGGCTTCGTGACCCGGGGTGTCGAGAAAAACGACTTTTCCGTTTTCGGTGTCGATGGTCGAAGCACCGATGTGTTGCGTGATACCGCCAGCTTCCGAGGATGTAACGCGCGAGTTGCGGATGGCGTCAAGTAGCGAGGTCTTGCCGTGATCGACGTGTCCCATGACCGTGACGACGGGAGCGCGCAGCACAAGATCTTCTGGCGCATCTTCGCTAGACTCGATGAAATCTTCCTCTTTAAAGGCGATATTCTGCACCGTATGATCGTACTCGGCGGCGACGAGTTCTGCCGTATCAAAGTCGATGGTTTGATTTAAGGTTACCATCATGCCGAGGTTCTTCATAAGGAACTGAATAACTTCCGCTGCCTTCACACCGAGCTCTTTGGCCAAATCTGATACCGATATAACCTCGGAGATGCGCACAACGCGTTTGTGCTCCGCGGCAACGGTAATGACCGGCTTTTGAGCTGGGGCTTGCCTTTGAGCGCGCTGCTTGGAGCGCGTGTTAAAGCCATGTCCAGCGTAACCGCCTTTACTCGAACCAGGGTATAGATCCTTAGAGCTTACGATGGTGCGACCTACTGAGCTTTTGCTAGCGCGCCCTCTACCGCCTTCACCCGAGAATCGCTTATTGTCTTTGTCTAGCCGCGCCATAATGATAGCGGGATCAATAAATCCAGTAATCGAAGATCCCGAATCGGCGTCAAGGCGAGTTCCCTTTTTCTTGGCGCTAACTTTGGTCGAAGTTTTGACGGGCTTTATGAGTTCGGCCTCGGGCTCATCGTCGATGTCTGCCAGCAAGGGCTCATCCACTATAGTATCGGCGGCATCGGCGCTGATTTGGATAACTTCGTCTTTATCGAACTTTGGCTGAATCTCTATGACTAGCTGCTCCTTGTCTTTAGCCTTCGATTTTTCAGTTTTGCCGTCTTTTGTCTTCTTCTGCTCATCGGCCTTTGGCGCTTTTTGCGCTTCAGCTTCCTCAGCAAGCTCAGCAGCTTTTGTCTCAGCAGCTTTTGTCTCAGCAGCTTTCGTATCGGCAGCTTTTGTCTCAGCAGCTTTTGTCTCAGCAGCTTTTGTCTCAGCGACTTTTGTCTCAGCGACTTTTGTATCAGCAAGCGCAGCGCTCTCTTGCAACGCTTCCTTGCTAGGCGCAGCCTCGTCTGGCTTCACATCGCTTTCGCTTGCAACAACGGCTACAGCTTCTTTCTTCACTTCTTCGACTTTTGTGCTCTTACTCGCTTCTTTGAGTTTAGCCGCTTCTTCTGCCGCCTTTTTCTCGCGTATCGCTTTGAGCCCTACAGGTTCGTTAGCGCTAACAGCGGCCTGTTCTTCGACCTTGCTCTCTTCACTAGGTCGTCGTCGAATGCGTACGCCGCTTGAGACGCGGGCTGCCGTAGACTGTGAACGTGCATCAATGGCAGTGGCGCCTTGTGCGGCGCGATGTATTGTGACGGCTTGTTGGACGGCCTTCTCTTGTACCTCGTTCAGAGCGCTGGTGGAGTCCTTCACGCTAAATCCGAGTCTGGATTTATTGATCAAGTCAATAAGCTCCTGCTTATCCATACCCACGCTCGTCGCTATTTCGTAAACCCTCGTCGATTTCCCCATGCTATCTTTCTAAGCCTCTTGCGTCATCCTGCGCCATCTAGCCCTCAATAATAAAGTAGCTTCAACGGCAATAATTATCTTCAAGCTCTTCCCTAGTGATGGCAAACGCTGACGCCAAAGGCCGCCCATCGCCAAGGAATATCTACACTCAGCAGCTGCTCGCGCTCTTCGCTAGTTCCAGCCCTGTTAAAAGCCCAAACTCTAAGCTAAGCCTCTTGATGCTCTGCTCAATCTCTGTAAACTCATCATAAGCTGAACCATCCTTCCAGCCTAAAACACTTTTCTCCCCCTTGCCTAGTAACCGCCCCAAGCTTTCCTTGTCTAGTAAACCCAAAACGGCTAAGCCTTTGCGCTTCGCGTTAGCCTCGTACTTCTGGCGCGTAGACGCCGAAGCATCACTCGCCAGAACATAGCTCGCCAAGCTGTTATCGCGAGCAGCAGATTCTACCGCCTGCGTACTCACGATGAGACTACGATTCTGGCGTCCTACCAAAAGACACTCACGATAGCGTTGCCACAGTCCCGCCAAAATCTGCTCTATAACATAAGTCTCAAATTCCCCCTCCACCCGAATCTGGCCCCGCGATGCACGTTTAAACCCAGCCTTCCACGCCTTCTCGAGGCACTGCTTTTGGGCGCAGACGTAGTAACCGCGTCCCGGCGCCTTTTTACGGCAGTCAAAGCACAATGCTTTACTCCAAGCAACGAAACGCAAAAGTGCTACTTTCGTGTCTTGGGTGCGGCAGCTGATGCAACGCCTTTGCGGCGAATGCTGTGCTATGTCATGGCTCGAGTCTTGCATTTTATTCTACGCTTCATCCTCAGTATTCGCATCTTCTGCGTTTTCGAAAACGTCATCGTCTTCGCCTTCTTCACCTTCGTCCTCTGTCTCTTGAGCGTCCTTTTCGCCTAGCTTCGCGCCTTGGCGCTTAGTGGCGCTAAGCGCCGCCAGCTCTTCGTCGATGGCTTGAATTTCTTTTTGAATGGCTTCAAAGTTCTCGGGTAGCGCAATACCGAGTTTTCCTAAACTAATAGGTCCAACGGTAGCTTCATATGCCGATACAATATCTTGCGACTGTCGCTCGGTAAGCCAAGCCTCGAGGTTTTCGCGTTTTTTCGCAAGCTCGTCGTAGTCAAAACCTTCAATTTTAGCGACAAAGTTCGCTATAGACTTGAGTATAGTGTTGGATTTTTGTAGACCAAAACCCGTTTTCATACCCAAGCGCTCTACGTTGGTTTCGAGGAGTAATAGCTCGGGCGTTCTGTAACCAGCAGCGTGTAGCGGCTTGACCGCGCGCTCCGACATATCAAGGGCTTGGCAAAGCTCCGCGATCTCGAACTTGGCGAGACTTGGTCTGCGACGCGCTTGGGCGTTGCGCTCAATGATCTCAGCAGCGGCTTGCACCACAAGCTCTGCGTTGTCCATGCCAAAGCCTGGGATTTGCGCTAATTCTTGGGGCATAACTTGCGCGATGTGCTCAAGTTTGTTGTAGCCAAGGGTAAAGAGCGTATCAATGAGATCTTCAGCGATATCGCCGTAGGACATAAGCTCGTGCTTGGCTTCCTGCATCAGAGTGCGGAGTTGAGATTCTGAAATAATATCAAGGTTCCAGCCCGTTAACTGCGCGGCTAGGCGAACGTTTTGGCCGCCTTTGCCGATGGCGAGCGAAAGCTGTTCATCGGGAACGATGAGCTCCATCGATGTGGCGCCTTCGTCGATGAGTACTTTGGAAACCTCGGCGGGGCTAATTGCGCTACAAACAAAACGCGCTGGAACTTCGCTGAAGGGTACGATGTCAATTTTTTCCTTCTGCAGCTCTTCGACGACTTTCTGAACACGTGTCCCCTTGATACCCACGCAAGCGCCCACGGGATCGACGTCGGTGTCCTTCGAGTAGACCGCAACCTTCGTTCGTTGCCCAGCTTCACGTGCCACGCGTCGAATTGTAACGATACCTTCGTAAATTTCGGGTACCTCTTGCTCAAAGAGTTTCTCGACCAAACCTGGATCAGAGCGACTGAGAATGATCTGTGGATCGCGTCCAGAGCGTAAAACGTTCTTCACATATGCGACGATTCTCTCGTGCGGACGATAAGTCTCGCGCGGCGACTGCTCTCTCGTGGGCAAAATCGCTTCCGTGCGATCCACATCCACGATGATGCCCTTCTTCTCGAAGCGTCGGACTACGCCCGTCATCAATTCCCCCACGCGCCCGCTAAACTGGCCGTAAATGATATCTTGCTCCGCCTCGCGCATGCGCTGCAAAATAACTTGCTTTGCCGTCTGCGCAGCGATACGACCAAAGCTCATCTTAGCGCTCTCTAGCTTCAACAGCTTCCCGTAGCGCCTATCCTGCTCCCTCGCTTTATAAATGTCCTCAGGGCGATAAAAAATTTGCACCAAAAGCTCGTCGCCCACACGCACATCAAAATCGTTCTCATGCGCTTCTTCAATGGAGATGTCCCGAAACGGGTGCTCGATCTCCTCTGAGACCTTCAAAATCTGAAACAGCTCAATTTCGTCCAGCTCTTCATTATAATAAGCTTCGATCTCTCTTTGTTGCCCGAAAATTCGCTTGGCCGCCGTTGCAATGGCAACCTCCATCGTCTCCACGAGCACCTTGCGATCCACGCCCTTCTCACTGCCAACCTGCTTAATGACATCGCTTAGCTTCAGTTCCACAAATCACTCTCCATTCTTTGGCGCGAATTTACGCTTCTTTTGCTTCTCTCCCGACCAGACAAACACAGTCTGAGCCGACTTTATATCTTTTAATTCCAATTCAAGCTCTTGCGAGCCCAAATCCAATAATATCTTTCCCTCACTCGCCTCTTTCAAGACCCCCTCAAAATCTGACTTGCCCTCAACATCGCGGCGCAAGCCAAGCCGCACTCGCTCCCCACACGCATAAAGAAACTGTCGCGGCGTCTTGAGAGAGCGCTCCAATCCTGGGCTTTCCACCACCAAGCGGTAGTTTCCCTCGATCGGATCCTCCAAGTCCAAAAGCGCCGAAAGCTCTCGGTTGGCCTGCGTCAACTCATCTAAGCTCACGCCCCCCTCCGACTTATCCGCGCGATCCACCACCAACACGAGTTTACGCTCCTTGCCAGCCGCAGACCACTCCAGATGGTACAAAACCAAGCCTAACGCCTCCAACACTGGCGCCAGCATCTGTTCCAAAGCCTGCGTTCCCACAGCCATATCCAAACTCCACTCCGCGTCACACCCACGCAGCGTGGCTAGAGCCCTCAATTTTGCGCCGAGCGAAACCTTCACCCGACCGCTGCACAGGCATCGCAACTACGCGATGGTCGCAAACTCAACAGCTCCGCGACTCGCCTGAGCCTTCAAAAGTGACCACCACCAATGAAAGCACAAAGCGCTTAACACAGCCTCAAACAAATGACAAGCTATTTATACTGAAATTCGCGTTTAATCGCTAGAATTTGCATTTTTTGGGTGGGGGCTCAAAGCCCCCCTGCGCGCGGGCTTCCTCGCAAAATTCGCCAATTCGCGCATGATTTTGTGCGCTGTATTCGCTAAGCGCTCATCCAGCGCACAAAATGCGCTCATTGCGTCTTTTGCTCGGCGATCCCGCGCTACCCCCCTTCCCACCGCGCTGTGGCAACTTTAATGATAGGCGTGGTAAAATTCAGAGCGATTCGCGTTCTCATGGCGCTAGCCCCAATCAATAAGAGTGGTTTTGCTGTAGGGGCAGCTTTCTATGCGGCTCCCTAGATCAATGTGAAAAAAGGCAAAAACAATTGTAGGGGCAGGTTTCAAACCTGCCCTAGTTTCAAACCTGCCCTAGTTTCTAACCTGCCCCCCTGGATCAATGCGAAAACGCAAAATCAATGCCAGGGGCAACGCCCCACAAGCGAAATCTAGCGTTTGTGCGGATTTTTGCTAAAAAGCGAAAAAAGTGAAAATAAAACTTGACACTCAGCGAATTGACGCGTATAAGCCTGCTTCACCGCGGGGGACATTGAGTCCCAAGTAGCGGAGAGCTTTGAAAAGTAAAGAGAAGAAATCATA
>JBBAEA010000153.1:0-7724 GCA_041656175.1 Bradymonadales bacterium
CGCCCCCCCTCCAAAAAAGAAAACACTCTTTTAAGCACTTTTCGAATAAAATGTCATTTCATCTTCCACCTGCCTTATTTTATTAGCATTTTTAGCTTATATTTCTCTACAAAATGTCTCATTTTGTTTAAGACTGTATCGAATTTGTAAAATTAAATTCGTTATTTCTAGCCGTGCAAAGGTCTCATGAGTATAAAAGCTATACTTGACTTAGCCTATGCGATGAAAAAAGCTTTGTATTTTTAAAATACGCTATGAACACAAAGTTCAATAACTTGCCATGATGAAAAAAATGTGCGATCTGTCAAAGTGCCGTGGGTTGATGGCCTGTAAAACGCAGGTCATCTGGAGTCCATGCTGCTCTTAGCAGCAGACCCCCCATCAAGGAGTGATGTCGAATTGAGTTTGCAGTGGAAAGCAAGGTTGTCTGATAGCTAAACAAAAAGTGTATAGAGTGGCGCAGAGTGCGTTGCAGGCAATCAAGCAAGGAGGGCGAAGATGATGGAATTAGACAATGGAGTCGGGAAGAATGCATGCATTAAAGTCGTTGGCGTAGGTGGAGCGGGCGGAAATGTCATCAACACGATGATCGAGGAGCAGGTTGAAGGGGTAGATTTCCTCGCCGTTAACACAGATTTGCAGGCGCTAAGCATCAATTTTGCCGATACGAAGTTGCAAATCGGCGAGACCAAAACGCGTGGTTTGGGTGCAGGCTCTAACCCCAGTGTTGGGCGCGAAGCAGCCATTGAGTCGCAATCGCTGATACAGGAGCACCTAACGGGCGCGGATATGGTTTTTATTACCGCGGGAATGGGAGGTGGCACGGGCACTGGCGCGGCACCTGTAGTTGCTGAGCTAGCGCGAAAAAACGGCGCACTAACCGTTGGTGTTGTTACCAAACCCTTTGCTTTTGAAGGAAAACGCAGACGTCGCCAAGCAGAAGAGGGGCTTGAAGTACTGCGAAGCTGTGTCGATACGCTCATTGTCATTCCCAACGAACGCCTGCTTCAGGTAGTCGGCGAAGGCACAAGTTTGGAGGATTCCTTTAAACAGGTTGACTCCGTGCTACTTAACGCTGTTCGCTCAATTTCAGACGTTATTGTTAAGCCTGGCTTTATTAACACGGATTTTGCCGATGTGCGCACTGTGATGAGTAACAAGGGCATCGCCCTTATGGGTACTGGTGTTGCCACGGGTCCTGAGCGCGCTATAGAAGCTGCTGAGCTAGCCATCAACTCGCCGCTACTTGACGACATCACCATTAAAGGCGCAACGTCGGTTCTGCTCAATATCACTTCACCTCGAAGCGTCAGCCTAGCCGAGATCAGCGCGGCTGCTCGCCTTATCGAAGAAGAAGCATCGGATGATGTGCATCTCATCTATGGACACGTCTTTAGTGAAGGAGAGGACGATGACGAATTTAAAGTAACCGTTATCGCCACAGGCTTTGAAGATCAACATCAAGAGGAAGCCGCAAAACCCGTGCTCGCCGCCTTCCACAATCCCGCTGTAAACTCACATATTGGAGGCTACCACGCTGGTTATAGTGAAAATGTAAAGAGCGGAGCCGAGTACAACAGCATGAACTTCATGCCACAGCAATCAAAAGCAGGCGCTTTTGCACCCGTGGCGCAAGCGAACTATGTTGCAAACCCGAATTATCAACCAGCATTCGTACCGCAAGCAAAACAAAATTTACCCGAAGCCATGGTTGATCCGTTTATTCCACAACTCAATCAGCAACCCGCCAGCTCTTATGCGCCGCAAACCCCCAAGCAATCTTTCCTCCCCATTATGGGAGCGGAACCTGCGTTAGCGCAGAATGAAACGAACACAGCCATCAAAGACAGCTTGGGCGATCTCGCTTCGAGACCTCAAAGCGTAAGCTCTGGTTTAAGCCCCGAGGAAGAGCTCGAAATCGATAAACCCGCCTTTATGCGAAAAGGAGCGTCGCGGAAGTTTTTTGCTGATTAGCGAAAATAATAACGCGATTATTAGAGTTCTCATCGCTCATTTACTCCGCGGGGAGCTAGGACTTAGGTGCCTAGCCCCCTGTTTTACTTTAAAGCCCATATTTTTTGCCATTACTTGCACCCTCAAGCTGGAACCACTATGAAGCGTATTAGCAAGATATTTCTTTTACTACTCATACTCGTCGTCGCAAAGAGCGCCTATGCACAAACGACGCTATTAAGCCTCTCTTTTGAAGAGAACGCGCAAAACCAGTATTGGTGGGCCAACGGCGTTGATTCGGAGGATCAGCAAACTTTGCGAGCACTGTTGAAGAGCCACGGGCTCAATATTTTAGCACCAGAGCAGCACCCGAACCCGCCTAGACTGAGCCCTGTGGTTTACGGCAAGCCTGAATTATCGCTCTCAAACGCAAAGAACCTTGCAACTTTATATGGCGCAAAGCGCAGCATTAATGGAAAAATGCGTTGGCATTGTGAAACTCTCGCTGAAGGAAGTCTGTGTAGCTTGCAGGGAAACATCGAAGCAGCGCCAGCAACGCCGCGATCCGAGCAAAAAACTAGCTTTAGCATTCATGATAGCGGTTTTGGCGCTAACGCTCGCGAAGCCAAGAACGCTGCGCTACAAGTTGCCGCTCTATCCATTCTAGTCGCCGTAGGGGGCGAAACTCGCGACGGTGCAAACGATGAGCGCATCTACCCAGAGTCGCTCTTGATCTTTCGCGCGCTTAATGTCGCGGACTCCTTGGTAGAACTTAGGCGAGCTTTACGCAACATTCATGGAGTCAATGATCTTCGCGAAAGACTCGCCAGTAGCGGAAGTGTTGCTATCGAAGTCAACCCCCAACAAAGAGATAGCGAGCATGCTATAGCCGCTATCGCTCAAGCTTTGATCAGCGCGCCGCCTCAAGGTATGAAGTTAAGACAAATCCGCGAAGTAGCTCAAGGTATCGAAATAGAAGTTATCGTGTATTAAGAAGCTAAAGCTCTTAAGGCGGCATTGTGTTATTGGGGCTACGGCTCCAAACTCCGTCCAAGGGCTATCGCCCTTGGACGCCGCTTTTGTGTGTAGTGTTTTGAACACTAGCCAAATCTTGCTAAATTACGTTAGCTATTTTTTAGCTAATTCCGCATTAAACAGGGATAGCTTAAGCTAAAGGTTTCCAGCGTTTACGCGGCAAGATTAGGATATATAGAGCCGATAAAATCAAGAGCCATATTGGCATAGTTCGTTTTGAGTGCAGCATTGTGAAGCTACATGAAGACGTATTGTCATAATCCAAGTTTGTAATATATTGTGTGCATGCTTCGTTCATTAAACAGTTAGAGTCATCGCAATCGACGAGTGTATCGCCGTCGTCATCGATATTGTTATCGCAAATTTCAGTAGCAGCGCTTTTACAATAAGGCTCTGCCTTACAACTTGGGTCATCGCAGTCAACGAGTGTGTCAGCATTATCATCGATGTTGTTGTCGCAAATTTCGGTGGCGACTGATGCACAGTGCGCTTCATCGCGACAATCAAAGTCATCACAATCCGCGAGAGTGTCGCCGTCGTCGTCGATATTGTTATTACAAATTTCTAATTTTTCGACCTCGGGGATACAATTTGCTGCAGTTTCGCATTGAGGATCTGCGCAATCTGCGAGTCCATTATGATCATCATCTATGAGGTTGTCGCAAATTTCTACGCCTACGCAAGCGGGATCTTGCCAGCATTCATTATCTTGGCAGTCAATTTTTCCGTCATAATCATCATCAATATTATTGGTGCAATCTTCAGCTTTATCCAAATCTGCTATGGCAGCCTCTATCCAATCCAAGTGATCTACAATCGATGTAGAAACTCCATAACTCATGCACGATATAGCCCCATGCGCTGTGATGCCAGCCAAATATTGTTTATTATTTCGTGTAACAAACATTGGTCCCCCTGAGTCACCCGAGCAAGTACCGCCTTCCGCTTCGAGCATAAAATAACTAGCATATGCATAGTCCACATCTTGAACCCTCGACGTACTGCACACATAGTCATGGCGTATGAAGCCATCAACGATTACTTCGCCCATCACGCAGTCATCCCAAACATTGACATTCGGAAAACTGCACATTTTGTTCGCCTCACTGTTGAGATTCTGTTTTCCACAGTAGCCTTGAATAACTTGTTTTAAACTCATTTTAGTTCCTGCGCTTAGTTTTTCCGTTAATCCAAAGCCGACATGCTCAACAATTTCTACGTTATTATCTAGATGGTCTTGGTTTGGTGCAAGTTCAAGGGGGATCAAAGGGATAGGCGTAGCAACATGGGCGGGAACTTTATTTTCTAGACGTATAACGGCAATGTCATAGTTACTTTCTATCTCATAATAACTAAAACGATTATGCGCCATAAAAGACTCAACTTTAAATAACTGTCTTGAGAGTTCTTTTTCATTGTTACCAACACCTATATATAATTGTGTTGGACAACTTTTCATGAGTTCGCTATCCACGCAGTGAGCCGCCGTAATGACGTGTTGTTCATCGATAAGTGTGCCGCTGCAAAAAAACATGTTGCTTTTAACACAAGTATCGGTATTCCCTTTAACATACAGGGCAATCACTGCATTATGTTCGGGTCTTGTATCGGGCACGCCATATTTAATACTTGCATCATGCTTAACGATGTTTTCTTGTTCTGCTAAGTCAGAGCTAGTACACGCTAATATGAGCGAGCTTAATAGCGCAGTAAGAATAATTTTCTTCATAATCATCTCCAGTATCTTATCATTTTTACTTATTCTGTAGAATATGGCAAGAGCGTTAGGCTCTTGCTAATTTTGTATCTTGCAAAAGCCATGCAAGAATAGGCGCGAATGGATTTGCATTTTTACAAAGCTGCACATCGCAGAGTTAGTAGGATGAAGCGATATTGCAAAAATGCAAGACAGTTTACTAAATGCATTTGTTGTCCTTACACCCATTCTGACACGGTTGGTATTCGAGATCAAAACCTAGCTTTCCGCTTTTTAATTTTACGCAAGTATAGGTAACTAGATCATTGTAGTAACAACTTTTCGTCGTATACCCCTCACGATCACAGCTAATATAGCAACCTGCTAACGACTGCATATTAGAATCGCAGCTTGCATTTTGCACTGCACAATTCACTGCCGTTATGGTTGAGTTTTGATACGCACAATATACTAAGGCATTTTCAACACAGAAGGGGTCAAAACTTGCGAACCTGCAGCTTTGGCCTTCACTTGGGTGCACTTTAATGCATTCACCATCTATGCATTCTTTGGGGCAAGGCTTCCATTGAGCGCCGTCAGAGCTATGACCAAGACTACCATCACTCAATTCCTTGCAAATGCCGCTCATCGAATAAGAGGCGTTCAAATCATTGATGCAACTAGAGGAGTGTGCTCCTTCAACTTCACATTCGCCATAACAGTCTGAAACATTATTAGACGAAAGAGTACATCGAGTAGAACTACATGGAGTAGAATATATTGTACCGTAGTAACACATCATCAAATTATTTGCGGCACAATGTGGTTCGTAGTTACGGTCATCACAAGGTTTGTAGGCTGCATCCTCAGCCGAAAGACATTGCGCTTCTGCACAAGTCTCGGGACAGGGCGTCTTTGATTTACTTATCCAACCCATACTTTGGTTTGGGAATGTTTCACAGACCTGCTCTCCAAGAAATGCTCCTTCTGCTTGATATGTACAAGACTGCCTTATCTTACCTTCTTGTGTGCATTTTTCGTAACAGTTACTTCCTTCAGTAGGAGAATCGCCACATACTCTATCGCCAATACCGCAGTCATACGCAATGACTTTACCCGAATAGCACAAAGATAAAAATCCTTCCTTGCAATTCTTCTCATAAGTATCATCGCAAGCTTTCCCGATATCCTCATGTAAAGGCACGCAATCGCCGCTATTACAGACATGTTCACAAAAAACATCATGCGTTGTTTCCCATAGTTTTACGCCGTTTTGGGCAATAACACAGCTTTGATGTACAGCCCTCCTATCCTCGCAAAAACTTCTGTGCTGTCCAAGATCCTCGTCGCTGCATGGTTCTGCACATGAAGCTATATTATTGATAGTTCCACACACCGTATTATCGGTGCAAGTTGTGGAAGCCATGCGATTCTTTACACAGTTCACCGCATTATTATTGTTGCAATACTCTTGCGCGCTCTTGGCACTACAAGAAGAATTTGTAGCTTCCACTTTTATGCAGCGATCTACAAAACAACTTTCGTTCTCTGGACAATCTATAAGCTTAAGCTCCCCATTGCTGCAAACAGAGAGTTTATTATTAATACAAAGCTGTTTATAATCCTGCTCACAGCTTGGTTTTGCTGTGCAAACACCCGATTTACAGATATTTTCCCCACAATCTTGGAGCACTATTTTTTCATTCTCGCAGTATCTCGCCGAATTCCCCACACAAACTGGACGTAGGCTATGGTTACACTCCACAACATTACTTATGTCATGTTTTTTACACTCCCCACCCTGACACGAACTGCCGCTGGGACATCTCTCGTAACTTAGGCGTCTCCCTACACAACGTTTTATCCTGCCCGCTTCGCATACGGGTTTCATTTCATTGTGACATTCAGCATTTTCCTTAGCGACACAAGCAAGCTTATCATTTTCTTGCCGACACTCGCTGTTGGCCAAAACCGCTTCGCAGAGAAGCTGCTCAACCTTTCCGTTAATACAGCGCATGGCCGCTGATTTATCATCGGTACAATGCGCTTGAAAACTATCATTATGGCATTTTTCACGCGAATCGCTGTTATCGCACGCGACGTTGAGCGCTAGACGTTGAGCGCTAATGATAAAGCAAAAAGTAGGTATAGCATTAAATATTTTCTCACAGTAATCCCTCGTAATGTCTCAAACTATCAGCAAGCATAAGACAAAATTCCTGTGCGCACAAAGCCCGAGTTAAAACGACAGAGCTTTAACTGAGGCGAAATTTGCTTTAGCAAGATGCAGTTCACATAAATTTCAGAAAAACAATCCCCAAAAAAGAAGAATGCTTCCTCCTCTAGGGGATCAGTGAATTTAATCCTCTTAAACGCGTATTGTCAAGATAAAATTGCGAAATACAGCAAAAGACCGCGGAAAAACGAATTTTATTCAGCAGCGCAAGTTCAAAGCATGACGTTTAGTTTAGCAAGCATGCGCAGAAATTGCCTGCAACGACTACACGACGCCATGCTCGCATGCGCTTAAGAAGGCTTTGAGTGATTGGGACGAGCGGTTAACGCCCACTAAGGGCTATCGCCCTTAGTGACCTGTTTTGTGTGTAGACTCTTAATTTTAGAGACCTTTGCACGGCTAGAATTTGTGAATTTAATTTTACAAATCCGATACAGTTTTAAACAAAATGAGACATTTTGTAGAGAAGCACAAGTTAAGAATGCTAATTAAATAAGGCAGATGGAAGACAAAATGACATTTTATTCGAAAATTGCTTAAAAGAGTGCTTTCTTTGGGGAAGGGGAGTACGGGGCAGGGCAACCGCAAAGTCGTACATTTGGCAGTTTCTAAGTTTTTACTTTTGTGGGGGAAGTATCCCCCTACGCCGCAACCCCGCGCTGTGCGCGGGTTTGCGTCTACCCCCTTGTAAGTAATCCATTGCTATGTTTAGCTAGCATAGCACGAAGTGCGGTGAGCGTTTCTACCCCCTTGGGCTAAAAGCCTGTCATGGAGATCACCCCCCGCACTTCAACCTTATGCCGA
>JBBAEA010000154.1:0-7702 GCA_041656175.1 Bradymonadales bacterium
GCGAGCCACACCCCCCGCCAGTCATCGCCAGACGCACGAAGTGCAACGCGGCGATCTTCCAGCGGGATTACAAAAGAAAACACCCTACCCGAATACACCCCAAAACGATATTCTTCACAATAATTACCTTGACAACCAAGACGGTATCTCTACGGGGGGCCAGCCCCCCGTAACGCCCCCGACGCGATTGTTCAGAGCCTCCCTAAGGGCAGCTGTAGGGGAAGGTTTGAAAGCTGTCCCAAAGATTACGGCATAAGCAGTTAAAAGTAGCTAAGCTAAAGTAAAGAAAGTTATCTGGGTTAGTTTGAATTCAGTCAAAAATCGAAAGATGCATTAGTTAGCAAGTTTAATGCTGTGCGCCAATAAAACAAAGTTTCCATTAGTTCTGCTTTCACCCAATAGAGATGCAGCTCATTGCTTTGAGTCGAACTTAGCTCGACCTCACACAAGCGGGAGATGACGATGAAGAAGCACTTGCATAGCTTGCGTTGCAATGTTAAAATAGCGCAGGATTTGTTTTGGCGGAGGGCTGTAAAGATGCTTAAGCGGATTTATTTTGTGCAAAGGAAGCCAGCGATAAGTGTATTTTATTTCTTGTTCATGACATTGTTCCTTATTTTATCTTGCGAGACAGGTGAAGCTCTCAATTTTACACCAAATCAAGAAGGTGTGTGCCCACCGCGTGATGCCCGTTGTTGCCCCGATGAGATGGATGAGTGCAGTTTTGATGAAATGCGAGAAGCTGGCAAATGCGAGATGGGCGACGAGCTTGATTATGGGCTAAAGAAGGGGCGTTGTACTAATGACAAAACATGTAGACCCGTGGGCTTGAATGACGAGGTTTTTGTTTTTGCCTGTAGAGAGCGATGTACAGAAGCGCAAACTGCTTGTTTAGACAATAATAATGACGCGACATGTGTTGATGTAATGAGGGATAACGACAACTGCGGTGGATGTTTTTACGATGGTACGGGTAATCGTTGTGCAGAGGCTGTGTCGTGTAAAAATGGCTACTGCCAGCTAGTATGCCCTACGCCGCAAATTAGCTGCGGAGGAGTTTGCGTTAACCCGCAAAGCGATAATGAGAACTGTGGTGGTTGCAGAGCCGAGGGCAAGGGCGCAAAGTGTACGGCGGGTTTACGCTGTAGTAACGGTGAGTGTGCAACTGATTGTGCTGAAGGCTATGTGCCTTGCGGCGAAGCTTGTATTAACCCCAATAACGATCCCCTGCACTGCGGTGCTTGTTCTTTAATTGGTCAAGACAATAAGTGCGATGATGGCTACCAATGCATTGATGCAGAGTGTAAGCCGTTTTGTGCCGAGGCTTGCCAAAACGGTGGTACTTGTAGTGCTCCCAATACTTGTACATGCACTGCGGGTTGGAGCGGTGAAACATGTACGACGCCAGTTTGTAGTCCTAGTTGTAAAAATGGCGGTACTTGCAGTGCTTCTCATAAGTGTATATGCGCATCGGGTTGGAGCGGTGAAACATGTACGACGCCAGTTTGTAGTCCTAGTTGTAAAAATGGCGGTACTTGCACAGGTCCCAATACCTGCACATGTGCATCGGGTTGGGGCGGTAATACTTGTACTACGCCAGTCTGTAACCCTAGCTGCCAAAACGGTGGTACATGCAACTCTCCTAATAAGTGTACATGCGCCTCTGACTGGAGTGGTGAAACATGTACGACGCCAGTTTGTAGTCCTAGTTGTAAAAATGGCGGTACTTGCAGTGCTTCTCATAAGTGTATATGCGCATCGGGTTGGAGCGGTGAAAGATGTGAAACGCCAGTTTGTAGTATTGAATGCCAAAATGGTGGAATTTGCATAGGTTCCAATACTTGTTCCTGCCCCATATCGTGGATTGGACAGGATTGTTCGACACCAGATCGCGTTAGAATACCCGCGTCGGGAACAACTACAACTTTTGTTATGGGGCGCCCCGATAGCGACACTTGGGGATACAGTGAGGAACAACCGAGTCATAATGTGACATTGGATGCCTACATGATGGATCGCTATTTGGTAACGGCGGCTTCATATAAGCTCTGTGTAGATGCGGGGGATTGCACCGTAGCTGATACGTCTGAAGATTGTACCTATGGTGTAGCAGGAAAAGAAAAACACCCAATCAATTGCGTGGATTGGATGCAAGCAAAAGCTTATTGTGAGTGGGCAGGTGGGCGCTTACCGACCGAGGCAGAGTGGGAGCGAGCGGCTAAGGGAACGACGCATCGCCGCTATCCGTGGGGCGATGAATGCCCAAAGGGATGGGATGATGTTTGCGAGGGGGCAGAGTGGACCGAGTCGACTGCTAAAGCTAACTGCCATGAATATTTTTGTAATGATGGCTTTAAAACCACTTCGCCAGTAGATCAATTCCCTGCAGGGAGATCGCCCGATGGGGTATACGATATGGCGGGGAACATTTTCGAGTGGACGAGCGATTGGGCATATCGAACGTATACATCGACTGCAGTGACAAATCCCACGGGGCCTGCAAGTGGTCAGTATCGTGTCATTCGCGGTGGTTTCTGGCCCGACTTTGGTGACAGCATGCGTGCCGCGTATCGCGCCACTTATTTCCCTCCCGACTACTACCACAGCTACATTGGGCTGCGGTGCGCAAGTTCAGT
Source organism: Bradymonadales bacterium (assembly GCA_041656175.1). Lineage (GTDB taxonomy): Bacteria > Myxococcota_A > Bradymonadia > UBA4248 > UBA4248 > JBBAEA01. The sequence goes on from JBBAEA010000154.1 coordinate 2,637, forward strand.
TCCCTGAGCTTTCATCCCTTATTTTCTAGAAATTTTGTTTTGCCAAAAACTGGACGGGGCGTCGCGGGGTGTCCCCGCGGAGGGGGTAGACGCAAACCCGCGCACAGCGCGGGGTTGCGGCGGAGGGGGAAACTTCCCCCACCAAAATAACAGCTTAAAAGCTGCCAAATATACGACTTTGCGCTTGCCCTAGCCATAGTTCCCCGCCAAAAAAAATAAATTTCTCTCATTGTGAATAAAAGCCGTTTGACTTTGAAAGAATTTTGCCTAATTTAAGTGCTTCGGGGGCGGAGGCAGTAGTTTGTGGGGAGTGTTTAGTGGAATTACTGGCTTTTGGAGCGGATGTCGATTGATTGAAGAGCATGTCATACGCGAGATTTTGAGCTCGGTCGATATAATGCGGTTGGTGGGGGACTATGTGCAGCTCAAGCGCGTGGGGCGTAGTATTAAGGGCTTGTGTCCGTTTCATGCGGAGAAAACGCCGAGTTTTAGCGTTAGTCCAGAGAAGGGGGTGTATTATTGTTTTGGCTGTGGAGTGGGGGGGAGTGCGCTTGATTTTTTGATGCGTATTGAGGGTTTGAGTTTTTTGGATGCGCTGGGGCGTTTGGCTGAGCAGGTGGGTGTGACGCTGAAGCATGTGGATGGGGGGAGAGGTTTGTCGCGGCGGCATAAGCGGGATGTGCAGCTGGAGATAATGCGGGAGGCGAGTGATTTTTTTGAGCGTGAGTTTGGGGCGGAGCATGGCGCGGAGGCGCGGGAGTATGCGCGGGCGCGTGGGATGAGTGATGAGATGGTCGAGTCGTTTGCGATAGGCTATGCGTCGGGGGATTGGGAAGGGATGCCTCAATATTTGCGACTTCGGGGTCAGGATCTTGAGGAGGCGCTTGTTTTAGGTTTAGTGGGAAAGCGCGATAGCGGTGGGTATTACGGTCGTTTTCATCGGCGTTTGATGTTTCCAGTGCGGGATGAGCGTGGGAAGGTGATTGCGTTTAGCGGTCGAGCGCTGGAGGGCGGGGATACGGCGAAGTATATCAATAGCCCAGAGAGTGAACTTTATACGAAAGGCGAGCATCTTTTTGGTTTATATCAGGCTAAGGAGCATATTCGTCGAGAAAAATTCGCTATTTTGGTGGAAGGCAATCTTGACGTCGTTATGATGCATGCTTATGGATTTAGGCAGACGGTGGCTTCCTTAGGGACGGCGCTGACGATGGAGCAGGGGAAGCTGCTATCGCGTTTTGCGGATCGCGTTGTGGTGTTGTATGATGCGGATGCAGCAGGTCGCAAGGCGGCGATGCGTTCACTTCGTGTGTTTTTGTCATATCCTATGGATGCGCGGATAGTTTCGCTTCCGCAGGGAGAGGATCCTGATAGTTTTATTCAAATTTATGGTAGAGAGGCGATGGCGTCGTTATTGGGGGATGCCGAGCCGCTTTCGATGTGGTGCGTTAAGCAGAAGTGCGAGAGTATTCTTGCGGCGCCGCTTGAGTTACGCAAGCATAGCCTTGGGGAGTTAGGGGATGTGCTAAAGTTATTTACGGATCCTTTGGCGCAGCGTCACTTCTTAGATGAGAGCGCGCGGATTTTGTCGATGGATCCCAAAAGACTTGCAGAGGCTTTGTCGATGGCGTATAGCACACGTGTTGTAGCTAGGGCAAAGACGCAGCATTTGACTACGTCCAAGCCTAGCCGTGATCCAATAGAGTGGGATCTTCTTCGCATTTTATTAGAGCATCCAAGTAAATTGATGGAATTTGTACAAGAGGGTTGGGCGGAATTGTTGGAAAATGCGGATGCGTCCATGCTCGTAAAGACAGTAAGTGCGCTACCACAGGAACTAGATGCAAACGCAGTGATGGCGGAGCTTGAGGAGCAGCGCCTGCGCTCATTATATAATGAGTGCATCTGTTCGGAACTTGCGGTGAGTGATGAATTGTTGGAGGATTGGTACCGTGGTGCGGTGGCGAGTTTGGCGGAGAAGTGGGCTGATAAAGAGATTGCAAACGTTGTGACTGCTTTGAGCTTGTCGCTAGAACAGAGTAACGACGATGAGACGGAATCGCTCTTGGAGCGTTTCAACGCCTTGCAAAAATTCAAACGTGAGGCTGCGGTTGATCGTCGCATGAATTGGAAGTCTTTGGAACGGGGAGCTTCTACACTGTAATTGCTATGTTTCGCGGCGCGGGCTACCATTAGCTAGCGCAGTGCGGAGCTGTTTTTTATATTTTGTACTAAATTACTGAGTTTTGCGTGCTGGGCAGCAAGATATAAGCATTGCGAATAATTAAATCGTGTGTATGAAGTAAACAACGCTTTATTTGCGTTGCTTACGCAGAAACGGGAGTGAGTTCATGATTGAATGGGGCGAAATTGCTGAAATCGAGAATGTTTTGGCCTTGGGTAAAGAGAAGGGTTTTCTCAGCTATGACGAAATAAATGCAGCTCTACCTTCGAGTGTATCCACAGGCGAACAGGTCGACGAGGTCATAGATCTACTCCAAAAAGAAGGGATTTATGTGGTCGCCGATGAGGCAGAGTTTATCAAATATTATGCGCCAAAACTGCACAGTTTCCCTGGGCACTCAACGCCGCGAACGAAGGAAAAGAAGACAGTAGCAGCAGAGAGCAAGGCGACTGCAAAAAAAGAAGCTAAAAAGTCAAAGTCAATCGCTAAAAAAGAGCCTGAGGCTGAGCAAAAGAAAGAGGATGGGGACGCTAAGACGCTTAAAAAGAAAAAAAGCACAGATGCTACATCTGCAGCTAAGAAAGAGAGCAAAACGGCGGCCAAAAAAGAAGTAAAAGCCGATAAGAAAGAAACGAAAAAAGAGGAGACAAAAACGGCGAAGGCGAGTGATGGCAAAGCTGGCGATAAGGCGGGGAAGGCTAGCGCTAAAAAGAAGGCTAGCGCAGACAAAGATAAGAGTGTCGCCATAAGTGCTGGTGAGAAGGGAAGTGCTAGTAAGCAGGAAGCTGAGAAAGTGAGAAGAGAGGATGAGAAGAAGGAGAGCAAAACTGTTACAACGACGTCGACAACTAAGCTTCCTCCATTGACTAGAAGCGCTGCACTAAAGCCAGCACCTAGCAAGGCGAAAGTGAGTTTTGAGGCCGATGAGCCGCCTATAGACTCGCTGGATGTTGGCTTAGATGATGCTGGGCTAGAAGAAATCGATGATGATTATGGCGAAGTTGTGGAGTTGATGGGGGTGCAGGTTAAAAAAGTCGCCGACGACGATGATGTAGAGAGCGATGGTCTTGATGAGAAAGATGAGCACGGCAAGAAGGTGGGCTTTGGTGACTTAGATGATGATGCAGATAGTGATGAGCTTGATGAGTCTGAAGAGGGCGAGGATGGCGAGGAGAGCGATTCGGAGGAAGTAGAAACTACGGTCGAAGAGAGGGAGGGGATTGTAGGCGATGTTGAAGATCGCTCTGGACAGAGCAAAAACAATGACCCCGTTCGCATGTATTTGCACAAAATGGGCTCTGTTACGCTGCTCACGCGTGAGGGTGAGGTTGAGATTGCGAAGCGTATAGAGGATGGCGAGCACAAGGTTTTGGAAGTTTTGCTCAGTAGCTCTTTTGGGGTGCGTGAGATTATTGTAGTAGCAGAGCGCGTTAAACGCGGCAGATTCAAGATGCGCGATGTACTACGCGACTTTGAAACAGACTATTCGGATCGCAGCGAGGAGGAGATTGCCGAGGAGTTCCTAGAGCTCGTTGATGAGATCCGTTCGCTGAGTCGCAACATTCGACGTCTCTCGGAGTTGTTGGCGTTTTCCAGTGGTTTAACAGAGACCTACCGTCGGCGCCTACGCGCTAGTATCGCGCGTAATCAGCGTGCGATGTACGACGCAATGCAGCGCATTCGCCTCTCAAAGAAGCTCTCGGAGCGCTTGGTCAATAAACTCAAGCGTATGATTGAGCGCCTCGACACTGCAGCGCGCGAAACGCGCAATGGCGAGCACGAAGCGGGCGCGAGTTTTGAAGAAATCGAGAGAATTTGCTATGAACTGCGCAGCAGACCAAAACACGCACGCGAGATCTTAGAGGGTAAACGTTATAGCGAATCGCGCATTTTCGCCATTTACGAGAACCTGCGCCGTCAACGCGAGGAGGTCGAAAAAGTAGAGCGAGACTCGCACATTTCGGCAGATGCCCTGCGTTTAACCTACAAAAAAGTTCAAGGTGGACAGCGTATTGCGGAACGCGCTAAGAGCGATCTCATTGAGGCAAATCTAAGGTTAGTCGTTTCGATCGCCAAAAAATATATCAACCGCGGTTTACAGTTCCTCGACCTGATCCAAGAGGGCAACATCGGTTTGATGAAAGCGGTAGACAAGTTTGAGTACAAGCGTGGCTATAAGTTCTCCACCTATGCCACTTGGTGGATCCGACAAGCGATAACTCGCGCCATTGCTGATCAAGCGCGTACGATACGTATCCCTGTCCACATGATTGAAACCATCAATAAGCTGATTAGGACTAGCCGCTTCCTCGTACAGGAACTTGGCCGAGAGCCTACGCCTGAGGAAATAGCCGATAAAATGGAGCTTCCCGTCGAGAAGGTGCGAAAAGTTCTCAAGATCGGTAAAGAGCCCATCAGCTTGGAGACACCGATAGGCGAGGAGGAGGATAGCCATCTTGGCGATTTCATCGAGGATAAGTCGGTGATTAGCCCATCAGACGCGGTTATATCGATGAACTTGGCCGAACAAACGCGCATGGTTTTATCGACTTTAACCCCGCGTGAAGAGAAGGTGTTGCGCATGCGCTTTGGAATCGGCGAAAAGAGCGATCATACGCTCGAAGAAGTCGGACAAGACTTCGATGTTACGCGTGAACGTATTCGTCAGATCGAGGCTAAAGCGCTTAGAAAACTACGACATCCCACGCGGGCTAAGCAACTCAAGCCCTTTGTCGAGTAGTTTGCTGGCAACTATGCGGCGAGTTTCCCCATAACTGCGTTAGGATTTGCGCCTCTTTGAAACTCGCCCCCCATAGCCTAAAGAGAAGCGCCCGCGAAGCCTTCTCCTAAATACCCAAGGCAAGCGCAAAGTCGTATATTT
>JBBAEA010000155.1:0-7589 GCA_041656175.1 Bradymonadales bacterium
TTGAGCTTGTGACATGCGAACAAGAAAAAAAACCGTAGGTTTTTCATGAGACTAGATTTGCGCAATCGAACGCAAGCCTGCGTGAGTGCAGCGCAAATCGTAGTCGGAATTGTGGAATGTGGCAAACCCGCGCACAGCGCGGGGTTGACACGTAGGGGGATACTTCCCCCCCTCTATAAAAAAAACAAGATAAATATCGCATTCATCGGAGTCTTGCTAGGGAAGCTCTGAATTGCTAAGTTTTTTGCAACTCGACAGCGCGGAGTACGCTCTCCCAAGTGGCGGGCCAGCGAATTTGTGGATCTCGCTTGGGATCCGTCCCAACCGACACGATGGCGTGTTCCAGCGCTTGCATCAAAGCGATAGCAAGGACAAACGGGGGCTCCCCCACGGCCTTGCTGCCGTAGATCGCGTCGGCAGTAGCATTTTGTAGCAAGCGTACTCGAAAATGCTCAGGATCTGGGACGCTACCAATGCTCGGGATTTTGTAAGTCGAAGGCGTGTTCGTTCGCAAATGCCCCTTATCGTCCCAAACCAATTCTTCGGTGCTCAACCAGCCAAAGCCTTGCACAAAGGCGCCCTCGACCTGTCCCACGTCGATGTTGGGAATAATCGCGTCGCCAACGTCGTGTAAAATCTCGACATCGGTCAAGCGGTACTCACCTGTGAGGGTGCTGAGCTCCAATTCTAGGACGCAAACGCCGTAAGCGTAGTAATGGAAGGGTTTGCCGCGACCTTTGAAGGGATCGTAGCCAATATCTGGGGTGCGGTAAAAACCGCTAGCGGCGAGCGAAATTTGTAGGATGTATGCGTGTTTGGCAATGGCTTGGAAGGGGAGTTGTGCGCCGTTAGGCGATGTAACCACGCCGTCGTCAAAGACGATCTTATCGCCTTCGCTCTCATCGAGTTCAAAGACGCGGCATGCCACTTTGCGCAGCCTCGCCATGAGTTGCACACAGGCATCGTGGATGGCTGCGCCATTGAGGTCAGTGCCGCTTGAAGCCGCTGTCGCCGAAGCATTGGGAACCTTATCCGTTCGGGAGTGCAGGAGACGAATGTTCTCGGGCTTTACGCCGAGGTCGTGGGCCGCGATAGCAATCATTTTGGAGTGCAAGCCCTGTCCCATCTCGGCGCCACCGTGGTTTATCGCCACTGAGCCATCGGTGTAGATCAGCACAAGCGCGCCACCTTGATTGAGCATGGTGTTGGTAAAACTGATGCCAAACTTTACGGGCATAAAGCCGATGCCGCGTTTTACATAGGTGTTTTCAGCGTTAAACTTGTCGATTTTGCGTTTTCGCTCGTAATACCTAGAACTTTCCAGGATATCGTCGGTCATGCGCGGGATCCTAAAATCCTTCAGGATATGGCCATACTGCATAACGTCTCGGGGTGATTCGCCATAATAATTGAGGCGTCGTATTTCGACTGGATCCATATCGAGGTGTCGCGCCGCGCGGTTCATCACGGTTTCGGTGGCAATAAAACCTTGTGGGCCGCCAAAGCCACGAAAAGCCGTGTTGGAGGGTAGGTTTGTTTTAACCAACTGGCCTTCAAAGTGTAGGTTGGGGATAAAATAGGAGCTATCTAAGTGGAAGAGGCAGCGATCTAAGATCGAGCGCGACAAGTCGTGGGCCCAACCGCAGTTGGCGTAAGTCATAATGTGCAGAGCTTTGATCTTGCCATCATTACTAAAGCCTGCTCGATACTTTGTGTAGAAGGGGTGTCGCTTCCCAGTCCAGTCCATGTCTTGATCGCGGTTTAGCCAAACCCTTACGGGACGTTTGGTAATCCATGCTCCAAGTGCGGCTAAGCTCGCGTACTGCGCAGATTGCGTCTCCTTACCGCCAAAGCCGCCACCCATACGTGGCATCACGACGACGACGCGGCTAAGCGGAAGTCCGAGCATGCCAGCGATTTTCTCCTGTACCTCGTGTAGGTTCTGGGTCGAGGAGTACACGTGGATATCATCATCTTCAGTGAGTTGCGCTTGCGCGCAATGCGTCTCAAGATACCAATGCTCTTGCCCTGGGCTCTCGACCTCGCCTTCGATCAAAAAGTCTGATTCCGCTAAGGCCGCATCGCAGTCGCCGCGCGCAATGATGTGCTTGCCGTTGGGATGAAAACTCTGCGCTGCAATTCCCTCGTGAATGCCGAATATCGCGGGCAACTCCTCGACTTCAAGCTCAATGAGTTTAAGCGCTTCGTAGCAACACTCATAATTCTCGCCCAAGACCAACGCGATCGCCTGCCCCACGCAGTTCAACTCGCCTGTAGACAAGATTTCCTCATCATTCGCGCCGATGGCGGAGACGTCGTTGTGGCCTGGAATATCGGCAGCGCTGACTATGGCAGCCACGCCTTTGACCGCACGCGCCTTCGTGAAGTCCAAACGCTTTATGCGCCCACGCGCGACGGGGGAAGCGAAAATTTGTGCTACGAGCTGATCCTTGGCATCGGGCATATCGTCAATAAAAACGGCTCGCCCCGTGATGTGCTTCCACGCACTTTCGTGGGCCGCGTTCTCGTGTAAAGGGCTGTTCCTTGCGGCGTCTTTCATGGTTTTACCTCGATCTGAACTGTGGCGCTAGGGCGATATGCTCGCGCGGGGATATAATGGTGTAATGTTTCTTCGTAAAAACCGCGCAAAAGATTCGCGGCCGCCTTACTTCGGTACCACGCACTCGCGCGCACGTCGCTGATGGGCGTAAAATCTTCTCCTATCAGCTCAGCCGCGGCTTCGGCGTTTTCTTTAGTCCATGGCTTGCCCGTAACGTAGGCTTCGGCCTTATGAGCGCGAGCCGCAGCTTTGGCTGCCATACCGCCGTATGGAAAACGAGCAACGGTAACGATATTATCGGCATCCGTTTCGACATACAGCGTAGCCGATAGCGAGCTAATATCGAGCTCTTGGCGCTTAGAAATCTTATACGACGCGCAGCGCGCGTTCTTGGGAATCGGCGGCACCGTAAAGCGAATGACCGCCTCCCCTGGCGCCATCACCGTTTTGCGATAGCCCAAGAAAAACGCATCCAGCGGCAAAGTTCGCTCCCCCTTCTGGCTCCCAATCGTAACACTCGCACCAAGCGCTACCAACACTGGCGCCATATCGCCGATGGGCGATGCCCCGCACACACTTCCACCAACCGTAGCGACGTGCTTAATCTGGTGAGAAGCAAAATAGCGCAAAAGTCGCCCTATAGGCGCGTAACGCTCTTGGGTCGCTTCCTCCAAAACGCTAAGCGGCGCAGCTGCACCAATCAGCAAGCCGCTCTCAGTCTCAGTTACCTGCTCAAGCTCAGTTAGCGCCATCAACGACACCATCGTCGAATAATTCACGCGCCGTTTATTGGTCATTACCGAAACGTCCGAAGCCCCATTCACAATCATCGCCTCAGGGTGCGAGGCCAAAAACGTATACAACTCCCCCAGCGTCAGCGGCATAAAAAACCGCTCGCCCTTATACGTATAATCCAGCGTCTCACGCGTCATCGCCCCCGATTTCAGCGCCCGCGAAAAACCGTCATCAGGGCACAGCCCCGCAAGCTCGCGCACACTCTCCATAATCGGCCTGTAACCCGTACACCTACACAGATTCCCCGCCATCTGCTCCACAAACTGCCACGGCTCACGCATATCATGCCTATACGTCGCCTCAAACAGCGACATCGCAATCCCCGGAGTACAATACCCACACTGCGAGGCGTAGCGCCGCAAAATGCTCTCCTGCACCAGATGGCGCCCACCCTCCCTGTCCAGCGCCTCAATCGTATAAATCCGCCGACAATGCATCATCGGCATCAAAACCAAACACGCATTCACGGCAACAAACTTCGCCGGCTCCACCTCATCATCAATCAGAATCACCGTACAAGCACCGCAATCCCCCTCATTGCACCCCTCCTTCGTACCCGTCAATTGCATCCGCTCTCGCAAAAAAGCAAGCAAGGTCATCGTAGGCGAAATGTCGTCTATCTCAACGGGCTGATCGTTGATTAAACAGCGAATTTTGCTCATTTTTTCTTATCCTCATCTTTCAAAACGCTACTTTATGCAGCAATCTATAGGTTTTGGCGAATAAAACATCGTTTTGTAATTCCTAGGTATTTTATGGGTGGGGGGATACCCCCCTACGCGCGGGCTTCCGAACAAAATCCAGCAGCGCCTGCCATATTTTGTGCGCTGTATGCGCTATTCGCGCATCCAGCGCACAAAATGCATGCGCAACGTCTTTTGTTCGGCGATCCCTCGCTACCCCCCAGCGCTACCCAAACCTCAGCTCCGCAACACCCTACTCTTTCATAACTTGCCAATCAAAAGAATTACCCATAGGCAGCCAATGCCCAGCTACAGTTTATAGTGTGTTGCAACAAAGTTCAAAGTAAAAGCGTAGCTTAAGCGCAAACTCAGCGCTTCATTTTTTCACTATACATTGCGCAAAAACGTGAAATTTGAAATGTGATTGCATAAAATACATTGCCTTGCGTGAAATGAGCGTAACATACAGGTTTTAATGAGTATTATGCATTTTGTTTAACTCTGGGCTTTTGTATGATATTTAAAAATTCTCGATCCCCCTATTTACTTCTAAGGAGGAACAGAGCTTTGTCGCGGCTTTGCTCCAGCCAAAAATAGCCAAAAAAGCGGCTAGCGCAAAGTCTGGAGAGTCAGTTGCGAATTTAAAAGCAAAGAACTTGCGCGCACGCATAGTTTCTCTCGAAGTGGGGGCAGAATCTTGTCTTTTGAGAAATAAAATGCAAGAAGCGCTGAAAAATGCAAGAATAATTTGACATAAGTCTACAAAGTAGAACATCTTAGGACTGCGTGCTTGCCAGCGATTTGGCGAGTGGGTGAGCTTGTTATGGATCCAAGATTTAAGCAAGGGGTTGCGGGGCTGGCGTTTGAGGCCCCGCAGAGGGGGGAGCCAAAGACCCCTGAGCAAAAAGCGCTGCGAACGCATGAACTGCGGCGGCTCGGCGATTAGCCGAGACGTCGCAGTTCATAAGGCGTTCGCTGCTGCGGTTTGCGAAGAGGCTTTGGCGCGGGGGGAAACTTCCCCCCGCCCTTAAAATACTGGTGACTTGGAATAATTGTTTCAGTAGGCGATGGATTAGGAAGGGACATGCGACAGATTTTTTTGTTATTCGTTGTTTTAGGGCTTGTGGGCGGATGCGTGGGGTCAGAGGAATGGGTGGGTAAAGAGTGCAATGCGGAAGGAGCGATGAAGTGTTTGCAGGGGGCAACGCGCTATGTCCAGTGTGAGGGTGGCGTTTACGTCGAGAAAGTCTGCGGACAGGGGCTGCAATGTCGCGGAACTTCGGTGGGGGATCGCTGCGTTTTGAGCGATGGCGATGCAGGCGAGGGGCGGAAGTGCGAGGAGGGGTGCAGTGAAGGGGGCTACGTCATGGAGTGTGTGGGAGACGAGCAGCGGATGCGGAGATGCGCGGCGGGATTGGTTTGCCGGGAGGGGGAATGCGTGGAGCAGAGTTGTTTGAGCGGAAAAGCCTGCACAGATAATGAGGATTGTGTAGAGTATCGCTGTGTGATGCGCGTACCGGAGTGCTTGAGCAACGAAGATTGTCCCGAAAACTATGATTGTATTGACGCAAAATGCGAAGAAAAGCAAGAAAGAGAGTATATTATTCGGACAACCTGTACGGCCGACGGAAAAGGATTAGTGCACCATTACGAAAATACGACTTTGAGCCGATCGTGTTTGGAGCACACGGGGCTGGATACGAAGTGTAGAGTTTTTGACAACGATAATGCTGGATGTGAAATGCCAATTAGTTGTGGCGACACGGTTTCAGAAGCGGGAACTTGCATTGATGAAAACACGGTGAACTTCTGTGTTCCAGAGTTTAACCGCTCTATTATTTTGGACTGTCGCGCGCTGGGGATGCGTTGTGCGGAGATTCGCGGGCGCGCTTCTTGTGTTCAGACTTGTTCGCAGCTTACGGGGGTGGCAAGCTGTCGAATGGCGGAGAATGCTTATCTTGCTGATCTTTGTGTTTCAACGCCTTTGGGCAATATCGTGGATACACGTTCAAGTCATTGTCGTGGCGATAAACAAGAGCAGTTTTGCTCGCAATTGACGCTAAGCACGCGGGACTGTCCTGCAGATGAGCTGTGCAACGAGGAGCTAGGGCATTGTACGAAAGCTTGCGAAAATGAGGGTAAGTATAGTTGTGTTGGGGCTGTGTTGCGCCGCTGTGAGTTTTGGAAAGGCTCTCTCTTTTGGATAAAACAGAAACCTAGGCTTTGTAATGATGAATGGTTAGTGTACTGCTCTGGGGAAGTACTTCGCGAGGTCGATTGTGCGAACTACCCTAAAGATGGTGAGATCGTTCATGGATATTGTGATGATATTGCGGGAGGTGCTATTTGTTACGGTGAGCCGCGTGGAGAGCCATGCGGCGAAGACTATACTAAAGAAGGGCTTTGTGATGGTTCGGTTCTCAAGTTTTGCAATACGCGTGGTGCACAAATCGATCTGGACTGCGCTAAGCTAAAAGATGGGAGGACGAAATGCTCCAGCTTTGACAATTACAAAGATTGTCGCGTGCCTTGTACCAAGGAGGGGAGCGCTTCTTGTTTTAAAGACGACAATACGGGGAACCAAATCGTAAATCTTTGCACAAAGGATGACAGTGGCTCGCTCGTCCAAATACAAAACAATGCACTTTGTTTTGGGAGCGAGCTCTTAAGCTGCGACGAAAAGGGCAAAATCGTCAAAAATGATTGCTCGCACACAGGCGGAGATTGCAAGATCTTTGAATGCGTATATCCGAATTGTGAAAAGGATGCACCGTATTGCACCGGCGAGAGAGGCGATGTGCTCAAGCAATGCAAAGTTCTTGAGGACGGCTACGTCGTGGGGAGTACGCTTAGCACTCCCGTGTGTGGCCAAGAAGGTGTAGCCCAAGCGTGTTATCAAGGAACGCTCCGTCGCTGCTCTGGTCTCTAATAGTGAAGGACGATGAACCACGAAAAACACGAAAACACACGAAAAAGTTTTTATTCTTATAGAACCAGCTTGATTCGATAAAATCTTACTTGCCTTTCATGTCTTAGAATTTTGAACCACGAAAAACACGAAAACACACGAAAAAATTTTTCGTTTTTAAATGCTTTTACAAGATTAAAGTATACCTTAGTATTTACACACCTAGCTTGATTCGTTAAAAGCTTTTCGAGCCTTTCGTGTTTTTCGTGGTAAAAAAGCTTTCGAGGCTTTCGTGTCTTAGAATTTTGAACCACGAAAAACACGAAAACACACGAAAAATTCTTTTTTAGTTTTTCTGAACCGACTTGATTCGATAAAATCTTACTTGCCTTTCATGTCTTAGAATTTTGAACCACGAAAAACACGAAAACACACGAAAAATTCTTTTTTAGTTTTTCTGAACCGACTTGATTTGTTATAATCTTTCGTGCCTTTTGTGTCTTTAAATTATTAACCAGAGAGTGTAAAATGATTTGTGTAAACTCCTTCGGTTGATTATCATGCTCCGAAGGGCGGGGCAGTTAGCTAAGGAGATAAAGTAATGGCTCGAAAAGACACTATTAACCCGAAACTTCGGGAAGCT
>JBBAEA010000156.1:0-7521 GCA_041656175.1 Bradymonadales bacterium
AAACTGCGATACATCCGACAAAAACGAAAGTGGCTTAGGAGCCTTTAGCTCTGGCATAGTTTAACCTTTAAAATACACTACTTTAATGAGAGCGTTAACGCCTCGCGATGAAATGACAAGCATACGCCCGTCCTACTACATAGGGGGCCAAAATTCTATTAACGTATAATAATTACAATAACAAGACAGCTATCGTTGAAAATTCAACATTTACAAAAAATCATGAAATAAACGTCAGAACCGTGATGAGCACAAGAACAAAATAAAATACGGTACTAATTTAAAATTTCGCGTTAACCATATGATTCATAAAAAATATTGTGTAATATACAGAAAAATCACGAATTATCACTATTTTCAAATAGTGTGAAATAATTTTGAATAAAATCGCGTTTACGCTTTCTGAAATTATAAGTTCGAAGCACTGCGTAGCCTAATCATAACGAAACCCTAGTCTTTTAAAGACCACAATTTATGAGTGGGGCGCCGTGCATTCTACGCCCCGCTAAGGGCTTGCCCTTAGACGGGGTTTGGGGCGCTAGCCCCCATCAAACAGAGCTTCCCCAGGCTAGGGGCGAAAAGTTCTCTAGAAGTGAATGGCCATACCGAGTTCTTTGCGCAAATCCTCAAATGCATACGAGAGGTTATACGTCAAAAGATCGAGGGCACCCGGCAAATGCGGGAGCTGAAGAATGCGCTGGTGTGGGTCATAACTAGGATTTGCGCCTTGGGCGTTTATACGCATTAAGCCCGTGATGGCCGCATCGAGGTCGGCGCAATACAATAGCCCAACGCGGTTTTCAGTCATAAAAGTCGCGCCCTGCAAGGTTTGAGCATCGATTTGGATTTGTTCAACGGCGACAGATTTTACATGCTCTATCACAGCGCGACGATCCTTGCGCGCGAGGAAACTGCTTAGACGTTTAACAATATCGGGCTCGCCGTATTGCTCATGCGCAAGGCCGAGTAGACCATTAAAGAGGCGGAAGATATCTTTGCTCTCGAGTATGCGAAGGAATGTGCTACCAAGTTTAAGGCTACAAAATGCCGAGGCGACGTGGAAGCGTTGCTCCGCTTCACTGGCTTGTTCGACAAGGCTACTGTTAAAGACGAGGATTTCGGGCTCATCGTGTTTGAGCGAAAACACCTTTTTTATCGGCCCGACGTGTACGGCTTGCTCACTCATGCCCATACACTCGGCTATGCTTTTGACGACCACGGAAAAGCGCGTATTGGGGTGCAAAGTTTCAGAGGGGAAGGCGGGGAGAGCAAAAATTTGTGCCTGCGCGCCGGCTTTGCGCAAAAGTTCCAAAGCCCAGCGATTGAGCGCATCAGGTGCCATCGCCTTCATTTGCTCTAGCGTTGGGCTAACAAACCTCTCGGGGTAACGCATGGTGAAGGCGTTTTGGTGGGCAGATGATTTTCGCGCACTGGCACCAAGTACAATGAGCGACTGCTCCGCTCTTGCCTGTAAATCTATGCGATGTACCGTTTCAGCGATATGAAAAATTGTTCGATATACATCGGGATTAAAGGGATCGAGCGCCATCGCATTAAAGGCGTAGGTAAAAGCTTCCTTGGGATCAAAAACACGTGCAGCAAGCAGTTGAGCCGCCGCATTATTGGGGGCTAGCTGAGCAGCGGCAAGCGCGTACTTATCAGCTTCAAAGCGCATGCGCAGGGGGCCGGAGTAGCAATTGAAAACGAAAGTGTAGATCCTAACCATCGTTTCGCTATCAAGTCCCGTTAGTTGCAATAGCTCTTGGACAAAAGCCAGTATGACGCTCGGGTCATCGCATTGCAAAAACCACTGCTCAAGGCTCTCAAGCACCGTGGCGTCCAGCGGCACAAGTTTAACTGCAGTCAACAACGTTTCGTTGAGCTTATCGAGCTCGTTGATGCTGCGGTATATGGATGCCATACGTAGCAAGGCTTCGATATTTTTGGGCGCGGGCAAGAGCTCGCTGATCTTGGAGTAAATCTGTAAACTCTTTTGGCTCTCCCCTTCCTCGGCGTACAACGTTGCTAGATTGTAGTGCATCTCCACGTCTTGCGGATTTTCTTCGATTTGGGCGAGTAAGAGCTTTGCAGCCTGCTGGGGTTTTGCCAAGTGCTCAGAGAGCAACTTTGCCAGCGCAACCCTGTACTCCCTTCGTTTCTCCGGCGTGATAACGCGTTCCTCCAACAAAGAGAGATAAGCGTATCGCGCTTCGCTCCAGTGTTCTAAGCTCGTTTCTACTTTGGCAAGTAACTCTAAGGCGGGGATGTTGTCGTGGTCTAACTCCAAGAGTTGGCGTAGCTTTACAACAGCTTGCTGCGGCTCGTTCATCGGTTCGAGGTAGAGCTTCGCCATCTGCATGTAGCGACTGATCTTATCTTCGTTAGAGAGGTAGTTGGAGTGCATGCTTAGAAGTTGACTCATATTTTGCCAATCCTGCGCCATCTCGTAAAGCTTTAGCAACTCGTTGGTTATTCCTTGATCATAGGGGGCAATGAGGAAAGCTTGGCGAAGGTTGTGTATAGCGATATCGCTGCGTTTGAGCATCTTCAGTGCTATGTTGGCCGATTCCCTATAAGCTTTTATTTTATGGTCAATATTAAGTAGTCGTTTGCCCTCCTCAGCGCGGTAGCGACAGGCAAGCATATAGTTGTTAAGCGTTAGTGCGGTGTTGGCCGCCATACGAACTGCTGGCATATGCTGCGGGCTCTCTTCGACAGCTTCACTGATTAGCTTAAACGCTTTTTGAGGATTACTCGGGAAGAGGACCTCGGCTATAGACAGCTTTAGCTCCACGACTTCGTCGCCTTGAGCGGTCGGCAAACGCTTCTCCCAAAATGTCATAAGTTGCGCGCGTTTGGGGTTCATAGCCTCTAAACGCTCCACCGCCACCGCGTCGTTGGGATCCAATTCAAGGATACGGCGCAGCGCACTCACCTCATCGATATGTAGATCATCCTTTTGCGGAATGGATTTATCGTAGTGTGCCATATCCGCGGCGCTGCGACACAGCGAGATGGCAAACTCCGTATCTTCACTGCCCTGCGCTGCTTCGTAAAAGAGCGCTGAAATATCATTGTATTTGTTTTGTTTTATGAGGCTATAAATGAGTGCAAAGCGCGCAGCAGCCAAGTCGTTACTCAGCGCCAAAGCGAGCTCTAGCGGTTGTACAGCGGCTGCAAAATTATCGTCATGCCAAACGTAGATGCTTGCTAGTCTGTAGGAGAGCTCCGCCTTCGTATGGGAGCGCAACTCTGTATTCACAAAGCTCTCAAGTAGCACGCACAAGGCCGGCCACTCAGCGTTGAGCGTGAGCACCATATCGAGTAGCGCAGCCACGCCAATATGATGGGGCGCAAGTTCCTGTGCCTTGCGCAACAAACGCTCCGCATCGCGAAGCAGCTCAAGCTCAAAGACGTACTTCACCGCCACGCGATAAAGCATGGCAACGCGTACACTTACCGATTCTATATGCTGGGTGCGGCGCAGAACTAACTCGACATAAGCCGACCACTGCTTGGTTTTATCGTATATTTCGCTCAATCCATAAAAAGCACGGTTAGAGCGAGGATTAAGCGCTAGGGCATCCTCAAACCAAACGACCGCTTCATTGGTTTTGCCAAGCCTTTGGTACGACAGCTCCCCCATCTCACACAGGATTTGCTCCTTGCGCTCGTTGTCTACAAGATCTTTGTAGCTCTCATAGTGTGCTACTAATTCTCCGGGCATATCGGCTCTAGCCAACTTGCGCGCCAAACGCTCATAAATATACAGCAACTCCGGTGCTTCCTGTATGGCTCGCCGTGTAAACTCTAGGCTCTCTCGCACTCGATGCAAGTTACGCTCGCAAACATCGGCCATACGCATGTATAAATCGTTTCGCTCAAATTTATCGTCGCAAAAACGCAACTCCTCCGCATATAATTCGAGCACTTGTGGCCACTGCCTAATACTTAGGTAAATCCTTTGTAAGGAGCGCAGCGCCTCTAGATCGTCTGGGTAAATCCTACGGTACTCTTTCAGCACTTCGATCGCCGCTTGAGGCTGATTAAGACTGTACTCATAGATAACTGCCATCGTCTTTAAGAGCATAGCGCGACGAGCTAAGGACTGAGTCACCGACAACTTAAACTCATAAATGCGAATGAGATCTTTAAACCTGCCGCGATCGCGATAGATCCGCTCAAGCGATTCAAACGCCGTACGATGCCCAGGGTAGCACTGCAACGCTCGCTCAAAACACTTCAAATACTCTGATTCCGGCCCAGCCGACTCCAAAATACGCATGCCAAGATCCGCATAACAGTCCGCCGCCTCTAGGCCCTCGCTTTGCTCGGCAAGAATCGTTTCGTAGCGCGCGTAATCTTCAAGCTGGCCGTACTGCTTGAGTAGCGCGCTCAGCTCACGCAACAAGTCCTGCGAACGCGGGCTCGCATCATAAGCCATGCGCAAAATTTCAATCGCCCCCAAAGGATCCTCTCCTAGGCGCATCACCGCGTCCGCGCGCATAATGCTGAGCTCTGCCTTAGACTTCGGATCGGTTTGTAGCTCAATCAAACGCTGATAGGTAGCATTTAGGTCGCGCCAGTAAGAGCGGTTCTTTAAATATAAATCTCGCAACAACTCCAAAGCTAAAACGTCGTTGCTCTCGATCTGAGATGCACGCTCTAAGCTCTCGATCGCCGCTTGCTGCCGCTCTAACTTCGCGCTCCCTATGGCAGCCAAAATAAAATAAAGCCCATAGTTTATGGCATTATCGTCGTTTTTTTGCGTAAAACTTTGCAGCATCTTAAAGCAGACATCCCAGCGCTCTTGCTCATACAAGAGCGGCAGCAAAGCCAAAACCGACGAAAGACTCGCAGGATTCCACGACAGCGTTTGCAGATACGCGCTCGTCGCCCCCAAATCATCATCGAGCTTATACTGCCTCACAGCAGCTTGGTTTAAGCTAAGACCCGCTTGTTTTTTCGCATCCTTAATCAAGCTCTCCAAAACGCTCGAAGACTCCAAAAACAAGCCCCAATCCCCCTCAAGCGAACTCTCAACCATCAAAACATCGCGCGGCGATATCCTATCGGGAAACATCGCAATGACCTGGTGCAGCAACGCCTTCACCTCTGCTGCGTTCTCTGGGCTAAAGCGCCGTAGCCTCGCAAGCTCCTCAAGCAAAATGGCTCTGCGCGAATCGCTAATCGCCAGCTTCAGCTCCGACTCCAACAATACCCCAACATCCTTCCAGTTCCCGTAGGCACGGGCAATGCGCCGAAGCTCACGGATCGCCGCAATACTCGCTGGATTGCGCTCCAGAGCCTTGAGGTTGCGCGCATAAACCTGCTTCTCAAAACCCGCATGATCCAATAAACGCGCAACAGCCAAGTGAATCGCCGCGACATTCACCGAAATCCCAGGCTTCGCCGCCCGAATCTCTTCGTCGTACTCATCGATCGCCGCCCGCAAGTCATCACTCAGGCTCAAAGATGCCTCCAAGCCATAATCCGTCGACAACTCCTCGCTCCCCTCAAACACATCCTCCCCACTCGGCTGCGAAAACGCGGTAGTCTCAAAATCGCCCCCCCCACCATCACTCATCAGTGTCTCAAACAACTCATCCAAATCCGCATCACTAATAGTCGGAATCTCCAAATTCGTTGCACGCTCCGAAATCTCATCCGCCTTCCCATCCACCCCCGTCACTTCATCCAAATGGCTAATCGGAATATCCAAACGCGTCGCCTTATCCGCTATCGCTCCCCCCACCAAAGACGAAATCTCAGGATCCGTCTTATCCAGCGCCGAAACCGTGGTATTTACGGCCGCACGTTGCACGGATTTGGGCAGCGTCGGCAGCTCAAGCTTAGCAGGCTTCTTAGGCGGAGGCGCAGAAGGCAAACCCGGGCGCGAACTCTGGGCATGAGGGTCAAAGGGCGGAGGCAGCTTCCCAACCCGCGAATCCACTGGCGTCAACTTATTCGAGCCTTGCCCCGTAACACCCATTGTCTTTGTGCTCTCACCACTCTTGCCCTTCCTCGAATCCGACATGCTCGCCTCCCTTCCTTAGCGCAATTCACGCTCAAATACACGCACACTATCATATCTGCTAGCCATCATTTATACAACTCGCACCGCGCACAAATGCAGCGCCCCACACCCTAACGGCTAAAGACGCCTGATTCCTTGATTCTTTCTTTGGCAGGGGGGCTTGCCGCCCCCCTTCGCGCAAGCTTCCTTCAACATTCGCCTGCAAGCGCAAAATTTTGTGCTTCGTTTTGGCTATTCGCCAAACCAAAGCACAAAATGCGCTTTGCGGCGCCTGTTTCAGGCGATCTTGCGCTACCCCCCACACAAAGCGTTGCGCGCAGCTAACGCCCCTTCCCCGCAAAACAGGCTCTAAAAACAAACAGGCACTTCGACGCCATCGACAAAATCCTCA
Organism: Bradymonadales bacterium; assembly: GCA_041656175.1. Classification (GTDB taxonomy): domain Bacteria; phylum Myxococcota_A; class Bradymonadia; order UBA4248; family UBA4248; genus JBBAEA01. The sequence goes on from JBBAEA010000156.1 coordinate 6,429, forward strand.
GTGCAGCTGTTAGTGCAGTACTGATACCGAGTTTTGTTTGTATAGGGATTGCAGTACGAAATGCGGTTTAAAAGAGCTTCGCACAAACCAAATTGAAAAGTTCCATCTGTACACATCGCCTCACAGCCTACTGTGGTTTTTCCTGTTTTAACGCAGAACCCCTCCAGAGCGTTGTTACGATAGGTTTTACGTACATAGTCGTTACAATTAGCTGTTTGCCAATAGTACTTATCCCCAGATTGAACACAGTTTTTCATCACGTTTTTATCGCAACTACCCACATCTTGCGCACTACACTCATCTTGTCCCACGCAGCCAGCTTCCATAGTGCAAGTGCCGTTTTCGAAAAATTGGCTGCACTCTGTTGTTGTGGGTATAGGATCACCGTCATTTGGCTTACAGCTATGCATCAAGGTACCCTCGCAGTATCGGGGCAGCATAATAAAAACATGCTCGCCGTCATCGGCTTTTACACACTTAGTTAAGATTAAAGGATTTCCAGGTTTTGTAATATCTTCATAACATATGTCCATTTGATGGTCTTCGTTTTCGGGATCGCATGGCGCAGAACAAGTCGCGACGCCTTTTACAGAAACACAAGATTGTTTGCTTGTACACGCGGCGTTTTCACAGGCACCGCAGTTTTGCTGGCTAAATAAATCGACTTCGCAGCCATCGCTCATATCGTTGTTACAATCGCCGTAACCCGCAACGCACTCCCCACAGCTTGCGCGCTTTGTTAGCGACAAATCCACACAGCCCTTGCCATCCCCACAATCCACAAGGCCATCGCCACAAGAATCCACTCTGCACTCTGCTTCGCCTGTTTGCGAAATACTGCAGCTCCCCCCCGCTTCACAAGCCTTTGCGCATTCTCCGCAGTGCTCGGCAGTATCGAGTTTCGCCTCGCAACCATCGCTCATATCGTTGTTACAATCGCCGTAACCCGCAACGCACTCCCCACAACTTGCGCGCTTTGTTAGCGACAAATCCACACAGCCCTTGCCATCCCCACAATCCACAAGGCCATCGCCACAAGAATCCACTCTGCACTCTGCTTCGCCTGTTTGCGAAATACTGCAGCTCCCCCCCG
>JBBAEA010000157.1:0-7485 GCA_041656175.1 Bradymonadales bacterium
ATAGCGATCGTAAGTTAAGGCAAGCCCGGCGAACGCTTAAAGTAAAGCCATTAAATTCAGGGCATTACGCACTTGAGCGCGATCCAAGGGGCTTGCCCCTTGGTCGGAATTTGAGGCGCTAAGCCTCATAGAACAAAACCTTCGTTGGCGAGTGGGTTCAAGTAAAAACTCGCCCGAACTTAGTTGTTCTCTTTGAGCCGTTTTTGCGCGAGCAGTGCTCCTTCCAAAATCGCTTCGTAGCCTGTACAGCGACAGAAGTGGCGAGATAAGCTTTTAATAATTTCCTCGCGACTTGCCTCTAGATTTTTATCAAATAGCGCTTTGAGCTCCATCGCGATACCCGGTGTGCAGTAACCGCATTGTACAGCTCCTGCCTCAATGAGCGCTGTCTGAATTGGGTGTAGCTTCAATCCCTTTGCTAGGATCTCGATACTCTCTACATCAGCGCCCTCAAGCGTCTTTACGCCCGTGACGCAGGCGCGGCGAGCGCTGCCGTTAACGATAACAGTACAGGCGCCACAACTTGCGTCGTCGCAACCGCGCTTTGTTCCCGTTAAACTCAAACCTTCGCGCAAGGCATCAATGAGGCGATCACGCGTATCAAGGCGTAAAACTTGCGAAATGCCGTTAACATTGAGTGAAATTTCTATAAGCGACATGCTAATTCCTCGTTGTCGGTAAAGCTTTTGTGCATGGTTCTAGAATATCTTACGCAGTTTTTTCTAATGCCTGTAATAGCAAATCTTTGCTAACTGGCAGTTCATCAATGTCAAGCCCCAAGGCATCGTAAATAGCATCACAAATAGCTGGTGCAACCCCAATCACAGGGTGCTCGCCTATACCGCGTGCTCCGTACGGGCCAATGTCTTCTGGATTTTCTACGAAGATGATGCTCTGCTTTTTCGGTGCATCGTTGATATTGGGGAATCGATATTTGCTAAAATGCGGGTTCGTCATAACTCCTAATTCATCGAAACGCAAAACCTCGGTGAGTGTTGCGCCAATGCCCATCACCACGCCGCCAGCAATTTGGCCGCGCAGCTGAATGGGATTGATAACGCGCCCGATGTCAAAGGATGAGGCGAAGTGTTCGATCACGATCTGCCCCGTTTTGCGATGTATTTTGAGCTCGCAAGCTTGTGCCCCGAAAGTGTAGCTCACCCCAAGCGCTCCTTGTCCGTTGTGATCAAAGTTAGAATATCGCGGCAACCTCATGTCAGCAGTCGTTTGCACCATATCGCCTACCGTCACCCCATCGGGATAGATGTATCCACGCGCGATCTCGGGGACGGATACACGAAAACTCGGGTCGGTTGACAAGTACACGAAATCGCCGTCGTAGACGAGCAAATCCTCATCGAGGCGCAAAACCTGTGACGCCGTTCGTTTGAGCATCGCGATGGCTTTATCGCAAGCTCGCATAATCGCGCGCCCTCCCTGAACCGTGAACATGGAACCGATGGTTTGCCACTCATAGGGTGAAAACTGCGTGTCGATTTCGGTATATACGCTGATGCGATCCGGCGAGATTTTGAGGCGCTCTGCGGCGATTTGGCGCGCCACGTTGCGAAGCCCTTGTCCGACCTCGGCGCCACCTGCGTTGATACACACGGAGCCATCGAGATTAAACTTTAAATACACACCCTTAGTCGAAAAGGGTGCACCCTTTGGTGACTTCATCACCGCCGAAAACCCGCGCCCGTAAACGTATTCCTCGTCATTGTCGGGCTTGGCTTTTCCCCAAATTTCGTCTCGTACAATCTTAACGCAGGCGCGAATATCGCCGTTTGTTTCGTACAAATTTTCACCCAAGGCGGTAACCTTCCCCGGCCCCAAATAATTCATTTCGCGCAGTTCAAAGGGGTCAAGCCCCATCTGGCGAGCCAAGCGGTGGATTAGCAGCTCTACGGCGAACTGCGAGCATTGATGCCCATATCCGCGGTATGCGCCCACGGGTGTTGTATTGGTGTAGACCGAGATTCCCTCAAAATCGCAGTTTTCAAACTCGTATGCGCCCGTACTATTGTGTGTAGCCGCAATACACACATGCACGCCCGTGTCCGCGTACGCGCCCGTCGTATGCAAAATTCGCGTTTCAAGCGCGGTGAACTTCCCCTGTGCTGTTGCGCCCAAGCGCATTTTGATGCGTAAACCGTTGCCCACCAAGGTCGAAGTGAAGTCTTCCTTTCGGCTAGCCACCCACTTCACGGGTCGCCCTGGCACGAAGCTCGCAATCCAAGCAACCGTCTGCTCGACGGTGATATCGGATTTGTAGCCAAAGCAGCCGCCCAATTCGGGAATGTGTACGCGCACGCTGCTGAGCGGCAATTTGTAGGCTCTCGCCAATTCATCCCGAATAATAAACGGACAAATCGACGATGACCAGCATTCTATGCTGCCATCTTCGTGAAACCACGCGATTGCACCGTGTGGCTCGATGGCTGCTGAGGACGATATGGGGTAGTCGAATTCTCCTTCAATGATGTGTGCTGCTTTCGCGAAACCCGCCGCAATATCGCCCTTTCGCAGTCGATATTCGTTGGCGATATTCGTGTTTGGCTTGCCACCAAATTTGGGCAACGCCTCGAACTGCCCGTTCAATTCGTGTATGACGCACGCCCCCTCTTTGATGGCGTCCCGCGCGTCGGTGTAAATCGGTAGCGGCTCCAATTTCACCTTTATCAACTTGAGCGCGTCTTGCGCTGCGCGTTTGGAAACAGCGATGACCGCGGCTAGCGGCTCTCCGGCGTAGCGCACTTTATCGACGGCCATCGGCGTTAAATCGCGAATGTTATCGCCGTAGCGAAAATCGCAGCCCTCTCCCGTGACTACTTTCACGACGCCCGGCATCGCTGCGGCTTCGGTGCAGTCAATTTCTAAAATCTTGGCGTGCGCTACATCTGGTCGCAAAATCGCCGCATAAAGCATGCCTGGCAGGCTTAAATCATCGAGGAAAAGCGCTTTTCCCGTGATTTTTTTTACCGCGTCTGGCCGCGTAACATTGCTTCCTATGACCTTAAATTGCATGATTCTGCCCCTCTTTTGAAAAACGTTTCTTCAAACTTTGTAGGTATTTGGCCAAGTTTTTTTGCGGGGGGAAGTCTCCCCCTCGCCAAAGCCTCCTCATAAACCGCTAAGAAGCGCTGCATGAAATGCGTTGCATCTCGCTCGTTCCGCTCGATTCAACGCATTTCATGCGCTTCTAACGCAGTTTATTCGGGGGTCTTTGGCTACCCCCTCGAAACTTTCGCTCTAAAACATCATCTTCTCATAAAGACAAAAACACCCGCGCACCATTATATATGCGCCATATTATGATATATGCGCCATATATGCGCCCAATTATACGTGATACTCTGTCGTTTCGTAGCTCTCGGCAATCACCTTGCCACTGCTAATAACGTAACGTGGCGCCGAGTGGTTTCGCAGCGCATCGAGTACATTATCATCGTGTAAAACAACGAGTGCTGCGTCGTTTCCTTCGGCCAAGGCGTAAGACTCAATCCCCATGGCTTTCGCGCCAAGCAGCGTTATCATATCGTAGAGTTTCTCGATCTTTGCCGCGCTTGTCATCCATAATAAGTGTGACGCCAAAAATGCTACTTCTAGCATATTATTTCGCCCATACGGATAATACGCGTCAGAAATATCATCTTGCCCCAAACAAACCGTATTTCCTGCTGCTAAAAGCTCTTCCACACGCGCGTGCAGCGGCCCAGTTTGAGGGTCACTAACGACAGCGATATCGGCGATTTTCAGCAAAGCCGCTAGCTTTTGGAAATAGGGTTGAGGGTAGAGTTGCATCGCGCGCGCATGTTGGGCAAGGACTTTGCCTTGCATTTTGCGCTTAATGGTTTGGGTGGCAAGCATTTCGAGGGTCTTTAGTGTGGGATCACCTGCGTCATCGACAAGCATCGAAACTTTTTTGTTGTATTTTTGCGCTATATCCATCATTTTGTTGATATGAGCAAGCTCATCTTCATTGGTGTACTCAATCCAAGGGATGCCCCCCACGACATCGGCTCCGAGTTTTACGGCTTCCTCAACGAGTTCTTCAGCCCCTGGATCGCGAATAACCCCATCTTGAGGAAAGGCGACAACCTCGATGTTGACTATACCCTTAAACTTATCGCGAACTTCTAGCAGCGCTTTTACGCCTTCGAGTCGCGCCTTTGGGTCGACGTCGGCGAAAGCACGAATATGCAGATTTCCGTATTTTGCAGCTAATTTCGCTGCTTTTGTTGCATTTTCGACTATCCAGTCCTGCTTATATTGAGATTTTACACGTGCCGCCGACTCAATAGCAGTCATCGCTTTACCCATGTCCGCGCCGTGGTAATCGCTCAACGCCGCTTCATCTTGCATAGCCAGCGTCCAGACCTTGCACAAGTGAAGGTGGGGGTTACAGTAGGATTCTGTAACAAGATTGCCCTTGGCATCGATCAGGATTTTTGCCTGCAAATCGCTTACATTTTCACTAATTTTAGCGATTTTGCCGTCTTTAATGCCGATATTTTGCAAGTTTTTTTCTGAGCGCAATTTTGCATTTTTAATCCAAATATCCATCGTCTCGTCCTCGGGGCTTAGGGGGTAAGTGATGTGCTTTTCAAAGCGCCTGCTCTTTTCTGGCACGACCTTGCATCACGACAGTAAAATGTCGCTTGTACTTGTCGCAATGTATCATAAAGGCGCGCTCCCAATTTAACAAGTAAATTTCGTTTTTTCTTCTCCTTGTCCCCGCGATAGGAAAATGCGCTCTTTTGTGCTAAGTGGTGTATGCGGGGGTGCTCTAAAATTTCGGAGGCAAAGTGGCAAAATTATATTTTAGATACGGAACTATGGGTAGCGCAAAGACTATGAATTTGCTGGCTGTTGCGCACAACTACGAACAGCAAGGCAAACGCGTTTTGCTGCTAAAGCCAAAGCTCGACGTACGCTTTGGAGCATCAAAAATTCGTTCCCGAGCTGGTTTTGAGCGAGATAGCGACATTTTATTGGAAGCCAATACCAAACTAGACTATGCTCAATTTGAGGGCTTAGATTGTATTTTGGTCGACGAGAGCCAATTTTTAAGCGCATCTGTTATCGAACAGCTGCGAAATCTCACCATCGATCTCAATATTCCCGTTATTTGCTACGGTTTGCGTACCAATTTTAAAACACGCCTCTTTGAGGGCTCCCAACGACTCATGGAACTTGCCGACTCCATAGAAGAAGTAAAAACAACTTGTGCCTTTTGCAATCGCAAGGGAGTGTTTAACATTAAGCTGGTGAATGGACAGGGGGTAAGTGAGGGGCAAGAAGTAGAGTTAGGGACTGAGGAACTATATTTACCCGCCTGTTGTCGTTGCTTTGAACAGCGCATGCAGCGAGGAAATCCTCTGCGCGCACATGAAGAAGACTTAGGATGACTCTGATCTATTGTGGCTACCACCCCAAAGCTCGTCCAAGCGCTATCGCCCTTGGAACCCGTTCTTATGTAGAACATTGATTTTATTGACTTTTGTATTGAAGACTCGACTGACTTTTTGCTTTACTCTCGTTAATTTTTTCACTGTTTTGCATTGATCAGAGCATCCTTAGACTGAAAAGGTTAAATATGAAGAATGATGTACTGAGTACCAAGGTTGGAATCGTTGATTTATGGATGTTAAGACATGGCCAGACGCACGCTAACGCCAACGGTCTGCTATCGGGCTGGCACGATGTTGAGCTCACGCCGCTAGGCGTTGAACAAGCAAAAGCAGTGCGCCCAAAACTCGAAAACATCCACTTTGACGCTGTTTACTCTTCCGACTTGCAGCGCGCCGTTATCACGGCGCGACTTGCCTACGGCGAACCCACGCAAGATGCTCGTCTTAGAGAGACGAATTTTGGCGACTACGATGGGATGCCCATAGCGAATCTTGATCCCAACTGGGTAGAGGAGCTATACGTGTTTAAAGACTTTAGTGCGCCTAATGGTGAATCTAAGGCGCAAACAAAGAATCGCGTAGTCGATTTTATTAACACACTTGCGCCAGGGCGCTATCTCGTTGTTTGTCACGGTGGCGTTATTCGCACCCTCACCAACGAACTCGGTGAAGATCGCTTTATCAACAACACCGAAATCCTCCGCATCGACTGGACAAATCAGAAAATTTTAGAGCAGATTTAGCTAAGAGAGCTTTGCACGGGGGGGAAACCCTTTTTTCTTTGCCATTTTGCGCGTCTTCGTCGTCAGTGGCGTCGCTCAGCTCAGTCACGACCCTGAGGTCGCTCCTTCGCTTCGCTCCTTCGCTTCGCTCCTTGCTTCCTAGAATCCGCATCAAAATGGCAAAGAAAAACGTTTTTCTAATTTTTTCTTATTTTCGTGATCTTTGCACGGCTAGAAATGGGTTTAGCCCTGTGTAAAGCTCCCACTAAGAAAATACAGCACCCCCTGTATTCGCAACAACAGCGAGGTGAGCGTTTTTCCAGCTTCGCAATCCCAATACCCATGAGCTAGCGACCTACCAAAATATTGCTCCAACACAAGCTAGGAGAATCCGCGATGAAGAAGTTCATAGTTTTACTCTGCTTTTTGCCGTTTTTATTGAGCTGCGAACAGGACTCGGCGCTCTCTCATAGCGCCACTTGCCCGCCTAACGGCGAGGAGATGCAGAGTGAGCAAAACTGGCTAAAAGAACTTCAAGCCTGCGAAGAACATTATGAGTGCAAGCTGCAGGAAAACAACGCATACCGCTGCGTTTCAACGACGCAATGCGACCCTGACGCTGAAACCCCGTGTCATGAAGAAGAACACCCCAAGGACGAAGTTCTTGAATTGTGGCTGCTTAGACATGGTCAGACTCACGCCAATGCAAACGGCATACTCGCGGGTTGGCTCGATACCGAACTAACGGATTTAGGTATTGAGCAAGCAAAAGCAGTTCGCCCCAAGTTAGACGCCATTAGCTTTCAAGCCGTTTACTCCTCCGACCTTAAGCGAACCGTCGACACCGCTCGCCTTGCCTACGGCGAACCCATTCAGGATAAACGTCTTAGAGAGACCCACTTTGGCGACTACGAAGGGATGTATATCTTAAAAATTGATCCTTTGTGCTTGTGGGAGCTATACACTTTTGGCGATTTTAGTGCTCCTAATGGGGAATCCAAGAGCCAAACGAGAGATCGCGTTGTAGAATTTATCAACGAGCTTGCGCCGGGGCGCTATCTCGTTGTTTGTCACGGTGCGGTTATTCGTATTCTGTCCAATGAACTCGGCGAGGATTATATTTTGGACAATAGCGAAATTTTGCGCGTCGACTGGACCAATCAAAAAGTTATAGAAAAGCTTTAGGGAAGCTCTGATCTATGTTGTGGGGCTCTGCCCCGCGCCCCGCTAAGGGGCCGAAACGAGTAAAACTAAGTGTTTTACGAGTTGATGGCCCAATGAGACTAGATTTGCGCAATCGAACGCAAGCCTGCGTGAGTGCAGCGCAAATCGTAGTCGGAATTGAGGAA
>JBBAEA010000158.1:0-7352 GCA_041656175.1 Bradymonadales bacterium
TTAGCGTCCATCTTCACCAACTGCAATTTCTCGCGCAATTTGTATGGTAAAAATATCTTTTGCGAGGGCTATACCTTGATACCCGGGGCTTTCGAAGAGCTCTCGGCGCAGCATAGCTATCGCCCGCGTGCGAAACGGTCACAGCCAGGATGGCTGTGGCAGAAAAGAAAACAAAATGGTGCAGCCTTTTTGTGAGATAGCAGGAGCTATTCTCTTTTGGTGGAATTGTCTCATTCTTTGCTTCCTAGAATCCGCATCAAACTTGCGAACAAAAGCCTTTTTTGCTTTAGAGATGCGACGTTTTGCGGCATTTCATTCACTATAAGGCGCTCTGCAAGGCATTCATCCTTTTTTTCTTTGCAATTTTGGCCTATTTCATCGTCAGCGGCGTCCTTTGGCGCGGTCACGACCTCGAGGTCGTTCCCTTGCCGCATTCCTTGCCTCCTAGAACTAGGCTCAAAATTGCAAAGAAAAGATATTTTTGTTTTCTTATTTTTTTCTTATTTTTCTCTTATTTTCTAGAACTAAACTTAAAATTGCAAAGAAAAGATATTTTTGTTTTCTTATTTTCTTCTTTCTTTTCTAGAACTAAACTTAAATTTGCCCAGAAAAGCATCTTTTTTCTTTGCTTCCTAGGTAGCGTTTTTTTCTTGACAAAGCAGAGGCTTTGCGTTACAAGGCTAGCATCTTCGGTGCTTCACCGTGGATGCTTTGAATTTGTGCGAGGATGGCGGAATTGGTAGACGCGCTAGGTTGAGGGCCTAGTCCCGGTTACGGGGTGGGGGTTCGATCCCCCCTTCTCGCATGGCGGCACATGAAAGTGTGTCGCTTTTTTTTTACCCTAAAGATGTACAAAATTTGCCCTCAAGAAGTACAAAGAGCTTTGAGGCGCTAGCCCCCCATACATCAAAGCATCTTTAGCAAGTGTGTGCCCCAAACTACTTCATAGGACAAAGTTCTACTGCGATTTCGTTGTATTGCTTGGCAGTTAATGAGCTTTTTGCCAGTTCACACAATTCGTCAGCCTTTTGTATTTCGCCAGTCATGCGATAAGCAAGTACAAGGTTGTTAATATTAGCAAAGTTTTTGCTGTCCTGTCTGTAGGCTTTTTCGCAAGCTAAAGCGGCGCTCGCTGGGCGTATTTCTTTAATCGCTGAAATACACGCGTTTTGTAGTCTTAGGCTTTGGCTTTCCATGAGCATCTCGCTGGTAGACCAGGCAAGACTCGCCGTACCAATAACGAGTAAAATCGCAGCCAAGCGCGTGGGCCACAATTTCGTGTAACCCGTAAAACCTTGTATCGGCAACACAGCGCCAGCGATGCAGCCAAGAATAAAGCCGCTTCCATGTGCAATGTTGTCTATCCCCATGGTTCCCGATACCGAAATAATAAAGCCAAAAATCATGACAAAGGCCGCAGACATAAACATGGCCTGACTGATTTTACGCCCAGAAGCCGTTTTGTCGCGCCGTGCTGCGGTAGCGATCATGCCGACGAAAGCCATCAACCCCCCCGATGCTCCCGCTGCAAAACTTGGTGTCCCCAAGACATTGGAGCAGGCCATTGACGCTGTGCCCAAGATAATAAAAGAGGCTAGGGTCATGGCGGAGCCAAAATAGCGTTCTACCCAAGGACCCACCGCCCTAAGCGCTGAGGCGTTGAACAAAATATGTATAAGCCCGATGTGCACAAAGTTCGCCATAATGAGGCGCCATGGCTCAAACTCACCGCGTACATGCGCACCCCAACGCCACAGTATTTCCATAGGCGGCGACATGAGCAACTGCGAGAAAGCAAAGTTGTCTGCACGCATGACGTCCACGCTCATGAGCAAAAAGAAGATAATAATAACGACTAATAATATCTTCGTAGCTGGAGTGCTTTTGGGAACGATGTTTTGCAGCGTTTTGTAAAAACGCCACTCCCAAGCAGGCATTTGGCGCGCATCACAAAAAGGACATCGAGGGTCGTGGATGGGCACAAAAGCTTGGCAGGCAGAACATGTTTTATAAGGTGATGAACTTTGCATAGTCATATGCTCTCATGGAATACAGCGCACGTAAGAGGAGGGGGAAGAAACGCAATGAAATCGCGTATATGCGCTATAAAATAAATTTATTGCTTTGCTCTTTTAGCGAAGTCTAGGGCTTTTAGTTGGTTTAGCGCCGTGAATTCCTGTAAATCGTGTATAAGAAAATCGGCGTCCTCCGCGGCGATATCGTCGCTTGCTTTGAGGCTGCCCTTAAGATCGCGCTCGCGTATTCCCGCTCTGGATTTTGCGGAGACGGCGGTTTTTTCGACAGTGATGTCGGGTTCGACGCCCAAAGCTTGAATGCAACGGTTAGCGGGGCTGTAGTATTTCGCGACGGTGAGTTTAACGCTGGAGCCATCGGGGAGTGTAAAGATGCTTTGAACCGAACCTTTGCCAAATGAGCGTTGCCCAACAATCATTGCGCGGTGGTGATCCTGTAGGGCGGCTGCGACAATTTCGGAGGCCGACGCGCTGCCTTCATCGATGAGTACCACCAACGGAATGTCGTAACTGGCGCCAGTGGGAGCGGCGGAGTGGGATTCAATCAGCTTGTCGTTGCGCCCCTTAACGCTTACGATGAGGCCAGAATGAAGGAAGAGACGAGTGAGTTCAACGCCCTCTTGTAAGTAGCCGCCTGGATTTCCGCGTAGATCGAGGATGAGCCCGCGCAGGGGAGCTGCGTTGTTACGCTCTAATTGGGCAATGGCTTGCTTGACCTTTTGAGTGCTGGCTTGCCCAAAACTTCGCAAATGAATAAGCCCAAAATCGCGCTCTACAAGACGACTGACCAATGTTTCAAGTTGCACGGCGCCGCGCTCAATGAGGAAGTTACGAGGCTTGAGCTCACCTGGACGAGAAACGACGAATTTCACGATGCTGCCCGCTTCACCGCGGATTTTACCCAATAAATCATCTAAACTTAATTGTTCGACGGATTCATCATCGATCGACAAAATAATATCCCCGGCTTTGAGGCCAGCTTTTTGTGCAGGGCCGCGCCAGAATGGCATAACGACGACGAGTTTATTGTCTTGCACTCCCATTTCGGCGCCAATACCGACGTAGGCGCCGTCAAGTTGGGATTTAAACTCGCGGTTTTCTTTGGCCGATAAATATGATGAATGCGGGTCTAATGACTTGAGGATTCCGCGTATAGCGCCATCGATGATGGCTTCGCGATCGACTGTCTCTACATAGCTCTGTTCAATACGCGCTAATACTTGGGCGAGCAAGTCGAGCTTTTCGTAACCATCGCGAGGGGGTTTAGCATTAAGTGTGGAGGCGCTAAGTACAATAGATAGTATAAAAAGAACGTTGATGAGTTTTTGCATAAGAAGACTCTGATTTATTTTTGGGCTCCGCCCCAAACCCCGTTTTCTTTTGTAGGGCGCTGCTCACACCTCACTACGGGCTAGCGACCATAGAACTTTTTTTGGCGTAGTGCCTTGATTTGATGAACTTTATTTTGAACGCAAGTCTGACTTTCTTATTTCGATTCGTGCAAAGGTCTTAATATAGGTATCATTCTGTTAGTTCATAAGAAGTTTTTAATACCGGATAATTCTTGTTTTGAATTTTAGATAAGAGTTCGGCTGATTTTGCCGAATATTGGTTGTAGGTACCGAATTGTAGGGTAATTTCGTGCGCGTACTCTAAAAGTGCAGCGGCAGCGTCTTCGGCTGGGAATATCAGTTCGTCTTCGAGCCAAATGAGGTATTCCTCTTGCTCTTCGGGTTTGGACTGAAGTTCTTTGGGAACGGGTAGAGCCTTGAACGCGTCTCTAAACTTTAGCGCCATCTCGGCTAAACGCAGGGCGCTTGCCGTCGAAACGCGTGCGCTTCGCAGTTGTATGGCTTCTTTATAGAGTTTTTCGGCGGCTAGCCTAGCTTTGGCTTTTTCATCGATGCGGCGTCGTAGGGTGCGAACGGGGAATTCAAGTTGCACATCGTCAAAAGCGCGGTGCGCGACTTCGGCGCGTAAAAAGCGCTCTTGAGCCGCCAAAGCGATGGGTAGCTCAAGCTTTTCGCGTTGAATGGCGTCAAGGTTTGCTTTGCAAAGCGCAATGTCTCCAGCTTCTAGGGCATATTCGGCCTTTAAAAGTAGGGCGCGATCTTGGATTGTCTGATCCTCTGTGTGTGCGGTTTCAAGTAGCTCTAAAGCCGTCTCCAAATCATCTGATTTAAGGAGTCGCGCCAGCATAAAGAGCGAATTTACGCGGGTGATAAGTGCCCTAGCGTCTGCTCTTTCACCGAGAACGTAGTTGCCCGATAATTCATAAAGATCCCAGTCGCCAGCGTTGTTTACTTTTAGGTAATCGCGCAGAAGCTGGGCAGCGGCATCGTCTTTGCCAAGAGCTAGAGCTAGTTGTACGCCGTGCATAACGGCTAGCGCTGGAGTGGGGTTAGGCTCTGAGCTGAGTCCGATTTGTGCGCAACGCTGGAAGGCTTGCAGCGCTTGGTCGTAGTTTCCGCTTTGAACGTGAAGTTCAGCTAAGCGCAGCATCGCGTCGCTTCGGCTGCTGACTGTTTGCGTTGGTAAATTTAAAAACGCTTCGTACTGTCGTTTGGCGTCGCTGTAAGCTTTGCCTTGGTCGAGGTAGTTTGCTGCTTTGTAAATAGCGGGCCCGTATAAATCTTCACGATTTGCGAAATTCGTTTGCATCGCTATGAGTTTTTCACTAGCGCTATGGAATTCACCCGAGTTGGCGAGTTCTGCAGCACTCATGTCGGTGGCGTAGGCTGCTGCGTCTTCTAGTTCGCGTGCGCTGTAGTGTTTAAAGTTTTGTTTTTCTTTTAACCACTGCGCCCAGTACGCGATTTTATCCCAGTTTTTGGCTTTATTATAGAGTTCGAACATAGACCCGACGGAGACAGCCGCGTAACGATGTTGGGGGAAGTTAGTCACTATGGCGTCGAAACGTTTAGCAGATTCGTTGTAGTGGTTTTTAGCGCGGTAGAGTTCAGCACTGCGCCACAAAAAGGCTGGTGTATCGTCATCTTTGGGGTAGAGACTTGAGTATTGCCCCACAGCGTTGACAAAATCTTCTTCGGCTTTTGTTAGTTCTATGGCATCAAACACGACGCTATCGCGCTTTTCTTCGATAAAGTTCTGTGCTTTTGCTGAATTAACTAATGACCAGCTAGGGTTATCGGTGGCTAAGATATTGGCGTAAACAAAAACCATTCGGTTTGCTGCAGCTTGACTGTGATCTTCTTGTGACTCGATGCGAGATTCTCGCAGATCAATAACGCGTTGGTATTGCGCCGCTGCTTTACGCATTTCAGGGAGTAGGGTTTGGGCGCTCTCTCTAAAGCGCGCGGGTTGTTTGCCTTCACGACGTTTAAGCTCCGAGAGCGCCGTATCGGAAAGTTCGTCAAGCGTATAAGCGTAGTAAAAGTGCGCATCATACGCGTCCTTAGAATCGCCGAAGCTCTTCAAATAATCGCTAAGATAGCGCGATGCTCTGCTTAGGGCTGCGGTTTTTTCTGTGCCCGCTAAGGCGTCGGCAGCGAGGAGTTCTTCCGCTGACATACGCGTGAGTTCACGCGCGCAGTAGGCGTGTGCTTGTGCAAGATCATGGCTTTCGTCGGCGTTGGTTACGGACCACGAGCTAGCAGGCATAAGGTGTGCAATGTGGCGTAAACGCTCTGTTTGCGCTTTTTCCTTCATATTGGCATTTTCGTAAGCAGCGACTTGTGCTTGCGCGTAACGCCAATATTTAGGGCTAATCTCATTGATGAGTAGATCTTCATAAACGGCTATTTCTTCTTCATACTTTGCGCGCGCGCCCAATATCGTGGCTAGTTGCTCAAGCTTCTCGATCTGCTTTGCATAGGGTAATTTTTTTTGCATGTATGCTTTGGCTTGGAGCCAGCCATCGGGTATTTCAGCGTAGGTCGAAATAAGATCATTGAGCGCTTGGTTTCTAAATGAGACTACGCCTTGGCTTAGAAGATTTTCGTCGATTTGCCCGTCTTGATCTCGTGGACCCGAATATTCTTCGTCGATAAGCTCAATAACCTGTTTAAACAACGAAATTGCTTCGCGATACGATTCTTCATCAGCGAGGTTGAGGTAGGTCCAGGCCAGCTTGTAGCGCGCATAGTTGCGGAATTTACTGTTCTCAAAATCATCGAGGATCTTTTGGTAGGCAGCTTGTGCCGTGCCAGAGCTTTTTTGGGCAAAATAGAACTCGCCTAAAGCAAGGTAGGCTGCATCTAGGTTTTTGGCTTTGGGGTAGCTTTGGGTTAAGCGGTGCAAAAAGGCAACGCCTTCTTTTTCGCGGTTCGCGCGTATGAGCGCGTCGCCTAAGCGATACAAAACCTCGTCGTTGCGCTCATAATTTGGATAGTCATCAAGAACTTTGCGGTACACTTCAATAGCTTTACTGTAGTCTGCAACAGGCTCAACAGCGCAAACATCCTTACAATCCTCTTGCTGAGCAAGCCACTCTCGCCTTGCGCGCAAATAGCGGTAGTGTGCCGACTGCCACTCGAGTTCCGCAACGCGGTATTGCCATTCAGCAGCTCTGGGATTGCTAGGATTTTTGCTAAGCAAGCCCTCAAACTCGTGGATTAGCACGGCATTACGTTCTTCTACCGCTTGGAGCTGCGTGTTCACTTCATCTGTGGCCAAATCATCGATTTGGTAAGGTCGCGCTGCGGGCTCTGCGGTTGAAGAAAGTTCGACGTCATGTTTACGCTCTTTTTCGAGTTCTGCGGCCTTTCGCTGCGCATCTTCGAGTAAGCTGCGCTTCACTTCCGCCTTGCCGTCGTTATTTTGTGCCATGGCATGCAATGGCACAAAATACAAAACAGCGAGGATAATAATGAATAATAAACTGTTTTTCCGCATAAGAATGACCAAAGCCCTTAATTATTCGACCGTTAAGCCTAGTAACGGCGTACTTGAGTTTTAGCTCTTTTTCGGGAACCGTCCAGCGCTACGCTTTATTCCACTGGCGAATGGGCGCTTTCGCTCTGTGCTTTTGTTGCTCCGACTTTTATCGCCGCGCTCGTTAGTTCGCCTTGGGCGCTCATCGCCGTCGTTTCTGCGCCGTGGCCGTTCATCGCGCGATGAAAATTCGCTTGTTCTTCTATCACTACGCTCGTTAGTTCGCCTTGAGCGCTCGTCACCGTCGTTTCGGCGTCGCGGTCGTTCTTCTCGCGATGAAAATTCGCTTGTTCTTCTATCACTACGCTCGTTAGTTCGCCTTGGGCGCTCATCGCCGTCGTTTCTGCGCCGTGGCCGTTCATCGCGCGATGAAAATTCGCTTGTTCTTCTATCACTACGCTCGTTAGTTCGCCTTGAGCGCTCATC
>JBBAEA010000159.1:0-7340 GCA_041656175.1 Bradymonadales bacterium
CCCCCCCACCCCCCTCCAAAAAAGAAAACAAAATGGTGCAGTTTTTTTTCTGTACAAACTGTGTGAGTCTTAGCTGAACTGATTGTTTTATTCGCTTGCCGAGGAGTGAACTTGCTCGTTTACGAAAATGGTGAGTTTTTTCTTCAGAGCAAAGATCTCTTCTTGCAACAATGATGTTGCTGATTAGGGCATAAAAGATTTCCGTAATGATGAGGTGGGGCAAAGCCCCACAATATAGATCAGAGCTTTCTTAGTGCTTAAGCCAAGTTATGAGTTTGCGCACAGCGAAGCTCAATCCATTTTGTAGCTCATACGATGTATTGGGCAGGTACCAAATTTCGCGATAGCTTCTTTGTGTGCTTTGGTGGGGTATCCTTTGTGCTTTGCAAAACCGTATTGGGGGTAGAGCAGATCAAAGTCTAGCATAATCTTGTCACGGTGTACCTTTGCCAATATGGAAGCGGCAGCAATGCGCGATGATAAGGCGTCGCCGTGGATCACGGATCGTTGCTGTATACTAAGATGGGGGAGGCACTGTTTGCCATCGACGAGTGCGAGGGCGGATTTTAGCTTGTGCTTTTGTACGAGTTGCTCAACGCATCGCTTCATTGCTTCGAGGCTAGCTTGGAGTATATTGATCTCGTCGATGCGCGCAGCGTCGATGTCGGTGATGTGGTAGTATGCACATGCTTTAATTTGCTCCGCGAGTTGCTCGCGTTTTTTGGGGCTAAGCTTTTTGGAATCGTTGATCCCGCTAGGGATGTTCATGTCATCTGTAAAATAGACGGCAGCCGCCGTTACGGGTCCCGCGAGCGGACCGCGCCCCGCTTCATCGCAGCCTATAAAGTTATGGATAGCCTCCTCTTGCTTCAGCCAATGCTCGACAATACCAACGTAGCGCTCTGCTAGGGGAATCTTGCTTATATCCACATATGGTTTTTGTTCTACCACTTTAGTGCCTGTTCTCGTTTTTTTGTATATGCGTGAGCATAGTCCCTAGCACATCTTGGAACTTTGCTAACCACACGAAAGAGGAGAACAGCCGTAAAATGAGTTTTTTATCGTCGATTTGCAGCGTAAACACTCCAGCGCGTTCTTTTGTTTTGGCGATCCCCGAGTTTTCTAAGTTCAGTCGTTCCCATGCAATGCGTGTGGCGCGTCCCATATTGACGACGTAGAGGTAATCATCATCGTAGGCAACGTAGGATTTTTTTGCGTAGCGGCGCCAATACTGCACTACAGAGAAGAGCGCTATGGCAGCTCCTCCTAGAACAATAGGTGCGATCATCCACGGTCGAGGGTCGAAATAAGTTACAGGGTATACCAAGGCTGCGATCATGCAGAAAAAGAGAGCTAAAAACTCTAGAAAACGCATGCCATTGAGGTTAGGGGTGTAGTCAAATTTCTCAATATTATCTTGTTTAGTAAGTTCAGCTAAGCTGATTTCTTCCATAATTTTTCCTTAAACAACGCGATTCCACAAGCAGCGACCCACTAAAACCGTAAATGTATACCAGCACTCGCCGAATCCTTGCCAGTTTCAAAAATAGGTGAAACTGCAACGCGGCTTGCTTTGGTGTTAATACGCCAATCAAAGATGAGAACCAGCACGCCCGCGGCTGTGCTTAGCACTCCTAAGCTAGTAAAGATTACCCCGCTGTAATACGCACCCGCTTTTTTGCTGTAAAGTGTTTGAGATTCGCTATATTTACTGTAAGAAGCCGCAAGCAATATCCCACCAAGTAAGGAGGATGTGCCTCCACCAATGACTAAGCCCAAACCTAGCCAGTTGGCTCCTTCGCTGCTTCGGCAAAGGTCACAGGCTGATTTAGTGGGTACTTCCATTTTATGGCTTGCGATTTCCGTTTCCTCGACAGGCTGTTTCTGGTCTGGCTTATTACCGTCGAGCGTGACGGAAACTGTGGTCGTTTGCTGTGCAACGATGTTAACCATGCGCTTTACTGTCTCGAAACCATCGGCTTCGAAGCTTAGTTTTCGATTCCCTACGGCTATCTTATGAATGTTGCCGCAGCTAAGCATCTCTTGGGAATCATCAACGCGAACGCTGGCATTTGCCGGAGAACAAAGCGGGAGTAGCTTTCCTTCTTGTTTGCAGTCTGCGAGCTCTTTGATGAACTTTTCGACGGCTTGTTTATCCTCGGAGCTAGTGACTTGACTTTGAAATTTAGCGTAATAGCTCAAGGCATTTTGGCAATCGTTTAAGCGATGATAAGAGCGAGCAATGTTATAGGTAACATCAGCATTTTCGCGTATTTCGCTGGCACGCTTAAAAGCGTCAATGGCTCTGTGGTAGTCGCCAGCGCTGTAGCTCTGCACGCCCGTGTCAACCAGCGATTTGAAGGATTCATCACTTTGGGCAAAGAGCGAGCTGGGAAGAGCTAAGACTAAAAAAAGGGCTACAAAGATGAGTGTTTTTTGCATATCACGTCCTAAAGGTGATTTTGTTATGCTGCGTTCAGGTGTTGCGCTCTTGCTTTTGGCAGTGCACGAAGTTGATAGAGCTTTTACACAGAGCATCACCGCGACTCTGGCTCCAAACCGCTAAGATACTAAAGGATGAATCTTATAATTTCCAGTTTTTAAGCACAACGCGCGTTTATACTCATACGATTTAGCTTGCTTATTTACCGGCGTGTAGAGCGCATTTCGCCTTCGAAATACTATGAATTCACTGCTTCACAATACCTTTGCAGCTTTGTTCTTAGCTTAGCTTAAGCAAGCTCGGATTCATTCGATGTTTATGTTTTTGTTTTGGTGGGGGAAGTGTCCCCCTACGCCGCAACCCCTCGCTGTGCGCGGGTTTGCGTCTACCCCCTCCGCGGGGACACCCCGCGACGCCCCGTCCGATTTTTGGCCATAATAGAGGTTTTTGCTAGCTCTAGCGGGGCTCCACAAATAGACCTAGTAAGCACTAATTGGCAATTTCCGTGTCCAGCAAATCTTTTGCAGGCGAGAAGCTGTCTAGAAATTTTGCGCAACTTCTTTCGTCAAAGACCCCTGCTGGGGCTCTGCATTGGATGAGGAAGACTTTTTTTGTTTTACTAAGGATGAAGAGGACAATGCCCTTGGAGCTAGGTAGTTCGTAGCTAAGGCGGCGCAGGAATAGCCCTTGTAATTCGGAGCTATGCAGTTTGTGCTTCTCTAGGGCATGCTCGCGTATGTAGAGTTGAGCTAGGCTGTTTAGCGTGTCTTCTGGGTCATCGTCGGTTTTGGCGCTAAAGGTCGATAAGGAGTATTCGTAGCCTTTGTCATCTTGAGCAGCGAAGAGCTTAACTCCTTGATTTTCCTTAATTTGGGGACGATTGGGGAAATTCATCTTAAAGCCGTCACTTGGGTATGCGTAGGTTTTCCACTCCATGCTTTTGTTTTTAAGAAGCATGGTATTGCGAACGGCTTCATCAATGAGTACGGAGGGATCTATTCTTTCTTGTTTCGCGTAGTCTTCGATAGCGTGATCTATGGCGGCTAGCAGCGGGACAAGATCGAGTTTCCAAGATTTTTGTTCCCCTTCACCCTCGTAAATAAAGCCAATGCGCGATATTTGGCGCTCTTTCACGAGCTCTTTGGGTAGATAATCAACTAAGATGTAATCGTTCTTGCCTGCTTTATATTTTTTAAAAAAGCCTAGTTCTGACTCGCTAATACTTTTGTAGCCTAGCCACCCCTCTTGGATAGCTAAAACAACGAGCGACTTGGGGCTAGCGCTCAGTACTTCCTCGGGCTTAAGTTTTGCGATGAGCATCGCAACGTTGAGGCGGATGCCTGGTGAAAGCTCATTGAGCTTAAATTGCGGGTTTTCAGCAGAATTGAGCGCGATTTTAGCTAAATTTAGAATATGCTCGTAATAGCCAAAACTGGATGCAGATAAATAGTTTACCGCCTGCTCGCCGTCGTACGTGATAACAGCTTCTTTAAAGGCGTTGTAGAGCTCTTGAAGTTCTTTTTGTAGCTCAGCTTCGACGGGCGCGTCGACTTTTTTCAAGCGATAGTCGGTGGCTTTACTTGTGTTATCTTTCTGCACTACACTGACAGCGCTTTGTTTTTCTTTAAGTTCCTTCTTGGCATCTTTTGCTGGAGCTTGGCAAGAGCTAAGCAGCAGCGCTGCGCTTAAAACTATAATTGTTTGTAGTATTTTTCCCATGGAAATTGCTTTGCTGTTTCGATGAACTCTTTATTATTAGCTAGCCGTAGTACTCTAGGATCGAGCGTGAGCTGTAGGTGGTTTTTTTTGCTCAATGCCTCGTAGACCATAGGATCGTGAACCAGCTCTTGGAAGTCTTTGTGGCGAAGTAGTTCTTGATATAGGGCTAGATCCTGCTTCTCTGTGATTAGTCGCTTTGAACTGCTCTGTATAGTGTTTTCGCCATGGTTCTCGGGCTTTGAAATATTAGTGTAATGCTCATTGCTCTCGGGGTGTAGTGTAGGATTTTTATCCTCTTCCATGCGCTGAGAGATATTAATGGTTTTTAGCAGTTGGCTTAATTTCTTCCCTTGCTCGGAGTTCATGTAATCATCGGCGAGGTAGGGGATAGGATTGTATTTTTCGCAAATTTGCATGGAACGACTGCTGTAGAGCCCGTCAAAGAGTGGCGAAGAATGCGTAATGGGGGCTTTAAAGACATCGAAGAGACAGACTATAAAAAAGAGTATAATGCTTGCAACAACGATCCCAAGGCTGGCACCTAGGGCTTTATTCGTAGAATCTGCGAAAACTATGCCTTTGATGAGTGTTTTTTGTAAAATGGCACCGAGTAGCGCAGAAAGTATAACGATAAGCACTGCGACTATGGTGATGAAAGCGATGTAGGAGCGCGTGTTATAGAATGTATCGTAGCCAACAAAGAAGCGCTCAGCGAGGTAGGCAGAGAGCGGTTTTGTGTAAAAGAACGCCAATACTATGCCAAAAAATACAAAAGCCTGTCTTAAAAATCCTTTGCGATAGCCTTGTAGTGCAGCCAGTAGAATGCTTAGAAGTATGATAATGTCAAAAACCATTGTCACTCTTTGACTACATTGTTTTACGCTTCAAATCGATGGAAACAGCGCTTTGTTTTCGCTTGATGGTAACGGTTTGGTCGCTATATCCAGCGAAGTCAACACTGATTTTAGGAAAGCTTTTGTTGTTTATTGTTTTTAATTTACACGTTCCTCGCTGACAGCGTCCTGTAAGGTTTACAAATTTTACCGTTGCGTAAACGGGTGTGTATTTAACAGTGATTTCAAAGGGTTTATCAAGAAAAGCCATGGGATCCGCTTTGGGAGCCTGTTTTTTTACAGCTTTGGCTTGTGTGTCCTCAACGCTTGGTTTCTCAACATTCTTTTTTGCTGCTTCAGAGTTTTTTTCTGCATTTTTGGCGATCATTGGCCGTTCTTGTATGTCACCTTCGCTTGCAGGCTTTGAAAGTTTAAGAGCATTTACATCTAACAGCCCAATGGCGTTTGCGCAAATCGCTCCATCGGTAATCGAATTGACGAGATATGCGAAATCTTCAGGTTTTTGGTAAAAAGGATTGTCGATCGCTGCCATGCCTGTGTTATTTTCAATTATTTGCTCTATATCAGTTATTTCACTGCCATGGCTTAGTTTTTTTTCACCACTAAGGCTAGTAATAGCTGCGCTACTCACGGTAGCAACAACAACGGCTGCTAGTGTAAAAATTAATAGTACAAGGGCTTGGCGTTTGAGTTGGAAGTTGAAAACCCCCGTTGGAATGGCTGTGCCATGAGCGCTGTATGCGTTGTTTATGGTTTGGGGCATTTGCGCGCTTACGCCTTCTGCGCTGTGCGCGTTCATGCTTTGGGCGAGCATAGGCGACGGCATAGCGCTGCTACTTCCTCTCCAGTTCTCCAAAAGCGTTATGACTTCTTCCGCTGTTTGTATGCGGTTTTCGGGCTCTTTTTCGAGGAGCTGCAGTATGGTTGAAGTGAGTACAGGGTAGCGATCTAATTCCGCTTGAAATGGCGGCACTTTTTGGAATAGGTGGTTCGCAATCACCATGTGGAAAGTGTCGCCATCAAAGGGCATGAATCCCGCTAGCATTTCGTAGGCGATGCAGCCAAGTGAGTAGAGGTCGCTAAGTGTTGTTAGTGGCGCAGAGCGAAACTGCTCTGGCGCCATATATTTAGGCGTCCCGACGACATCGATGGACAGCGTTGCGTCTGGCGAATCGGGGGCTCTTTCGTGTTGCTCCGCGAGGGTTGCTACACCGAAGTCCAAAACTTTAACAAAATCGTCTGGGAAATCCGTGTTATCACAAAGCATGATATTGGAAGGCTTTAGATCTCTATGTACAAAGCCTAAAGAGTGCGCTTCGTGCAGCGACGAAAGGATCTGTATAAGTATGGGCACGGCGCGCTCTGGTGGAATAATCGGCGTCTTGGAGAGCAAATCCTTGAGTTGCTTACCCTGCACATACTCCATAGCGATGTAGGGTAGACCTTTGCTTGTTTTCCCTGAATCGTAAAAAAACACAGTATTGGGGTGCCGCAATTTGCGCAGTATTCGTCCTTCTCGCTCAAAACGTCGATACACAGATTCGTCATGAACGCGTTCATTTGACATCAGTTTTACAGCGATTTCGCGATGCAAATTAACGTCTGTCGCTTTATATACAACGCCAGATCCGCCCCTACCGATGAGTTGCGTCAGTCGGTAACGACCGTCGATAAGGTCGCCAATATTGTCTTCGTTTTTAAAATAGTTCAAACCACACCCCTTACACAAAGCGCACAACACGCGACGTTACTATATGTGCAGCCAAGCTGTATGTAAAGTATAAACAGCTTGTCCAAACCCACCACTCACTGCAGCCACAGCATTACGTATTTCTTTTGAGTTTGCGCGGGGGGAACCTTTTTTCTTTTTGCAAAAGAAAAAAGGTTCCCCCCGCACCCCCCTCTCTTCAATCGCGACGCGGCCACAGCCTGGACGGCTGTGGCACTAAAAGAAAACAAAATGGTGCAGACTTTTTCTGTGCAAATCGTGTAGTTTCTAACTGAACTGATTATTTTATTCTACAAAACTGGTGAACGAGCTAGCTCGTTCACGAAATTGCTGGGCCTTTGCTATAGAGCAAAAGTCTCAGAAAATAAGAAAACAAAAACATTTTTTCTTGCAATTTTGAGCCTAGTTCTAAAAAAAGAAGAAAAAAAGAGGCCTTTGCTCTGAAGCAGAACCTCACCATTAAAAAGCTGGGAGTGTCAAGTTCTTTGTGTAAACTCACGTTTACCTACTCATTCCTAACGCCATCCCATCCAGGGTGCAAAATATCCAGTTGTCCTCTTATCGTTGCCCAGTCTCTGATACAATGAGTCCACTT
>JBBAEA010000160.1:0-7154 GCA_041656175.1 Bradymonadales bacterium
ATTTTTAGCTTATGCTTCTCTACAAAATGTCTCATTTTGTTTAAAACTGTATCGGATTTGTAAAATTAAATTCACAATTTCTAGCCGTGCAAAGGTCTCAGAAAACAAAAATTGCTTTTCTTTGCAATTTTGAGCCAAGTACTAGAAAAAAAGAAAAAATGCTTTTCTTTACCATTTTGATGCGGATTCTAGGAAACAAGGAATGAGGCAAAGGAGCGACCTAAGGGTCGTGACTGCGCCGAATGACACAGTTGACGACGAAGACGCGCAAAAAAGAAAAAATGCTTTTCTTTACCATTTTGATGCGGATTCTAGGAAACAAGGAATGAGGCAAAGGAGCGACCTAAGGGTCGTGACTGCGCCGAATGACACAGTTGACGACGCAGACGCGCAAAATGGTAAAGAAAAATCAGGGGGCAGCTTTGAAAGCTGCCCCCTACTGTTTTTGCATTATACAGAACATCCTTAAAAACTAGCTTTGCGCTGCGCTAAACTTATGTACCGTCGCATGGAATTGAAGTCGCTACACATTGCGGATTCGTATTCGTACCGCAGTTATGGTTGCCAGATACGCATATATAGTTACATTTTCCCGACACACACTTCACGGTTGCACTAGGCTTTGACGGACATGAGTACCCGCAAGCCCCGCAGTTGTTAACATCCGTTTGCTTGGAAACACAGCTATTCCCAAATTTACAATATCCACTGTCACAGTCGAATCCGCAAATTCCGTTGATACAAGTTCTGTAACCGTTAGTCGGTGCAGCAGGGCACACGTTCCCACAAGCACCGCAGTTGCTTAAATCCGTTTGTTTAGAAACGCAGCGACTCCCAACCTTACAATATTCGTTTTTACATTCGAATCCGCAATAACCGCCACTACACCATCTGTTACTAGCACCATCAGGCCACGGACACACATTCTCGCAAGTTCCGCAGTTGTACGTACTTGTTAGTTTATAATCACAGCCGCCATTGTACTTGCAATAATCGCTATGGCAAGTATAATCACAGCGGTTGGAACTACAAGTTCGTGAAATAGCATTGCTTGGCAGAGGACATTTATTGTTACAGCGTTCACAATGATTAGTGCTAGAACCAAGAGGCACACAAATCGTACCTTCTCTGCAATAATCGTGGGCGCAACTCTCGCAGCCGTTGCGCTGAATACGGTCTAAGTTGGCGTATGCATTATGGCAAGTTAATTCACAGGTACCACTTTGGCTACAACTGTACGTATTGACAGTATAATTGTTTTCGTAAACGCGACAATCATAACCATTAGAACCACAGTGCCACTCCGTATTGGCGATACATGAATCGTTATAAAGCATGTAATTTGCTTCACACAATCTAGCCACACACTTTCCTGCAATGCAGTCCCCCTCCGCCCAACCGGGCATTGCATCTTTACAAGATAGCCCAGCAGCGCCGCATTCCGCAGTGCTATTCTCAACACAGCCATTGTTTTCACGACGGTATCTAGGATAACATTCAAAAACACACTTTCCATTTTTGCAAGAATTTTCGGCATTCTCTACACTACAAACTACTCCTTCCTTACCGCAATTGTTCTCATTCTCTAAAATGCAACTCTGACCCGATTGGTAATAGCCATTATTGCAAATAAAATAGCAATTTCCTGCTATACAGAGATTTTTAGCGTTTTCTACATTACATTCATTCTTCTCTCGTCCGCAATTCTCTAGAGTGTCGGGTTTACACTCATTTGAGTATAAATAATAGCCTACCCTGCACGATTCCGCGGCACATTCACCGCTATGGCAAGCTGTGCTTAGCACTCCATCATTAACATTACTATAGCATGAGTTTTTACAGCGACCGCAGTGCTCCCCATCGTTCTTTGTATCTACACAAATAACAGTATTCGTCCTATCTCGACAAATCTCTAAAGGCTTTAAGCATTCTCCCGAACATACGCCACTACTACAGTATAAGCCTGTTTCGCACTCTACATTACAAGCGCCGCAGTTTGACACATCGCTTTTTAAATTCGTCTCGCAGCCGTTTCGCAATTCACCATCGCAGTCAGCGTAGCCGTCGCGGCACTTTATGCTGTATGCTCTTTCCGAGTCCCCGCAGTCAATACCGCCGTTTTCTGTATCGAGTAAATCAATGTTCAAGTCACCCAACGACTCTACACAATGACCACAAAATTCATCTTCATTTTCAGGGCAGCGTTTAACAATGCATTCGTAAAGTAAAACATCATCTTCGCTCTGTTCGCTATCATCAACTATCGTGCAGCTGCTCCCGCCTAAACACCGACCGACTTTAGCCGAGTAGTTGTCGTAGTTCCCGTTTGCATTTTTTTCATCTCGCACGAAAAGGCTAACGGGTTCTCGTCAAAGCAAGTTTGATCACCCACAACGCAGCAAACACCATCGCTTGGAGGGCAGCGCCCCCCTGTGTAGTTTCCTAAATTGCTGTCCCAATCGCAGGCAAAAATCAATAACGCTAAGAAGAAACATGCTACATATAAGATTACGCTATAGTGTATTTTTTGGGAGATTAGCATTTCGTAACTCAACTCACTGCACAATCAAGTAGCTCTAGTTTGCTAGAACTTACATTCTACTCCAAGCTGGCATCTTAGCAAAAAGACTACAAATTTCAAACTAAAAATTCAAAAGCTCCAATTGACTTATAAAATAAGAACAGACCATAAAAACCTTGGCGATCTTGCACAAATCAGCGCAAGACATAGCCTAAAATGAGGATATACACAACTAAACCTGTATCTACATTGTTGAGCAAAAGTGTCGATTTGCGGTAAAATGTGATGATGTGCTAGCATGACGATACGCAGCATTGTACTACGAATGACAGCCAAATTTGCGTTCAAATGAATTCACTACTTCTGTGTAGCATCTTGATTTGATTGACTTTATTTTGAATGCTCGCCTGCTATTCTTAATTTTCTCTCAATGTTTTTAGGGCAACTTTCACATTGCTCAGAGCATCAACAACGCTTTATTTTTACCACGAAAAGCACGAAAGTCACGAAAGGCTACAGTCGTGTGATTCATGATTAAGGAAGCTCTGATTCATCGGGGGCTACCGCCCCACGCTCCGTTCTAGAACCCGTATCAAATTTGCTAAGGAAAGCATCATTCGATTTTTGACTACGTTGAAATGCTGTATTTTATCTTCTTGCTAACGCGTAATGGTGAGGGGGGAGCGCAAGATCAGCTGAATGAGAAGCTTAAAGCCGCACGATGTGCGATGGTTGAGCGAATAGCGAAAACATTGCACATCGTCATGCGGCTTTTGGCTTATCATGAAGCAAGCTTGCGCGCGGGGGGAGACTTCCCCCCGTCGAAAAATGACTGAAGTGAGATATAATGACGAAAAATTTACAATAACAGCGCGGTTTATTTGTAAATTTTCGGTACAGTCGAAATTTTGTGCGTCGATTTTAGGCTGTTACATAAAGCCGTTTAAAAGTTGAAAATGGGAAAAGATTTGTATATAGTGAGCGTGGAAGTTTGGAGCTGCATCGTCGAAGCTGTGGGAGGAAACAATGCAAAGGTTATATAAAAGATTGTTTGTGGTTTTGTTAACGCTGTTCGTGCCAGCGTTTATGGCTTGTAGCGATGACTCGGCGCGAGTCGATAATGGCGATTTGGTCGATGTCGATAATCCGAAGCCCAAAAAGGGCTATGAGTACATCATTGTGCCATTTATGGATCGCGAGGTGACGATAAATCGGGAGGGGAGTTTGAAGTTGAAGGTTGCGCTCTACTCTATAAAGGATGGGGAGCCAGTTTCGGGGGAGGAGGTCGGCTGGGCGGTGCGTGCGGGTGAGGGCGTTTTGAAATTGCAGTCGCTCGCGACGGTGACGGATGATGAGGGGTATACGAGTGTGTTGTTGAATTCGACAGGCGAGATGGGGGATGTGGAGATTGTGGCGTCGAATTTGAAGGCGCCTAAGAATGTGTTGTTTACGGTGCATGTGGTGGATTTGCCGTCGGGAGACCTATTTGTGCAGGCTTCGTACAGTGGTGCAGCGCCAATAGTGAATTATAGCATACGATTGTACGATTATTATGAGCTTGATTGCAGCCGTTTTGACGCGCGGTATCCAGTCGCCGATGAGCCGCTCATGAAGGTCGATGCCATGTCTGCAAAGTTTGAGAAATTGTTGGTCGATGAGAAGTTTTCGGTTTTGGCATACGGTTACGCGGCCAATGGTGCGGCGGTCGCTGCGGGTTGTGTAGATTCGAATGTACAAACGCGAGAAAACGAAGTTACTAATATTACTGTTCCGCTCGAAACTATACATTTAGATCCTGTTACGAGATATCATGTTCGTTCATATTTTAACTTTGGTAATATCGTCGAAAATATGGGCGAAACAGGTAGATGGATTGCAAAGATTTTAGAAGGTGTTGATAATCCTGGGAAGTTGATGTATGAGGTTTTAGTCGACGATTTGTTGCTTGGTGCGGGTTGTGGGAATATTTTGCCAGACTTTTTGTGCATAGCAACTGGTTGGTTGATGGGGACTTTCGGTCTTAAGGATAAATTGACCGATTATTTAAACAACTTGGTTGTCGAGTCAGATACGGGCTGCAAGATGATAAACTTTGGATGTCAGTTGCGTAATATCATGCAAACGTTGGAGCTCATGGGTACATTAAATATACAACGAAGTGGCACGGGTTTTACACTTAGCGGTAAAAATAGTTATACAGGCTTGGCGGTGTACTGGCGCGTTAAGTGTGCAGATGATCCCGATCCGAATTGCGGGCGAACTCCTATCTCGGCGGATTTGGGGAATGATATCAATTTAATTGAAGGTACATGGGGAGGGGGACTTAGCAATGGTTACGATAAACTCAGCATCGATCGTCATAATATTAATATGCATTATGGCAAAGTTATTGTCTATGTCGTCGAGCATTTCTTACTACCGAAGGTAGCAGGTGGGGCAACAAACTTTACTGACGCTCTTGCCCATTGGTTTAATTGCGACAGTATTGCCACTTGGTTTAATAATAATATTAAACTTCCTAGCTGGCTTGGTGGCTATGGAGTGTCCTATGAGCAAGGCATGAAGTGGTGTCGCAGTGGAGTAAATCTTATAGACTCTGCCCTTGGCTTTGGCAAAACTTTTGCAAACCTCAAATATCAGTCATCATTTATGACACTTAGCGGAACAGGCATTTTTAAAGATAAGAATGCCGACAACGTCGTAGATCACATCAGTGATGGGGTTTGGCATGGGGAGCTTGTGACGGACGGAGATGTTTCCACCGTAAGCGGTATGTGGAGTGGTTACAATTTGAACAATAGCGGTTATTGCAGCTATCCAAAAACCAGCACAGACAGCGATGACCAGATTTGTTCTTACCCGCCGATTGATATTTCCTCTATTATTGAGTCGAAGTTTTGTGGAACATGTAAGGGGTTTTCTTTCTAGTTGTATCAATTAGAGTGCTTTTTTGCAGGGGCAGGTTTTAAAGCTGCCTTTGAATAAAGCTAGAACCGTTAAAAAACAGCTAGAATTAAACAAAAAATCAGACGAGCGTTTAAAATAAAGTCAATCAAATCAAGGCAGTACGCAAAAAAGGGTTCTAAGGGCTCAGTTCCACAATTCCGACTACGATTTGCGCTGCACTCACGCAGGCTTGCGTTCGATTGCGCAAATCTAGTCTCATGAAAAACCTACGGTTTTTCTTTCTTGTTCGCACGTCTCAAGCTCAAGCAAGCTTGGCTTGGACGTACTCACTGCGAAAGTGGGCCATCAACTCGTAAAACACTTAGTTTTACTCGTTTCGGCCCCTTAGCGGGGTTTGGGGCGGTAGCCCCAATAGATCAGAGTTTCCCTAAGCGTTCGACTTTGCAAGTTCTTCCCACGCTAAGCTACAACCTTTAGGCTCTGCCGAGCTTGCGCGTCCTAGCAATTTTAGGGCGCGTTTTGGATTTTTCGCTAAGGACTTAGAGCAATCTGCATTGAGTTTTTGCCATTGTCCGAGGTCGCCTGTTAAAACATAAGCAGCGGAATCAATGTTGCAGAGATCGAATATCGCGATTTGGCCAACGGTGTCGTCCTCTATGGGCTCAAGTGTGTGCGGGTTTAAAATATGTACTTCGCACCAAGGGGGTGCCAAGAAGAGGCCAGGTTCTGGTAGGGGGGAAGCCCCGCTGGGATCGCGAATTTCGTAGAGTTGGCTCGATAATTCGCACATACTGTATTCGGCATAGATCATCGCTTCGGGGATTCCAAAGAGCGCGGCTAGCTCATCTCGAAGCTCCGTAGCATTGACTTCGGTTTTACGCCCCTTGTTCCCGCCCGTTTCCATGATACGAGAACCCGCGGGGAGCGAAAATCTTTGTTTATCCAGTGCTTTGAGTAGCTCTGCGTAAGCCAAACTTGTTCCGAGTAAGTGTACGGGCATCGAATTTAATTCGGCGTCACGCAAGGATTTCGTTAAAAACTCTAAGTCTAATCCAGAGTTTGCAGAAAACGCAAAACCTGAAGCATCGTCGCCCAAAGTGCGCACGATCTCCGTGAGCATAAATCCCAAGGAGGAACTTGGGTTTTCTTCGTATGGGGGCATTAAAGAAATATAGCGCGGTCGCCCGAATAGGCCGTGTGTCGCCATGATGGAGAAGAACTGAAATATCGACTCTTGCATCAGTTTAAGATCGCGGAATCTGTGCACAGACCTTGATTCGGTGGTGGTTCCACTGGAGTGAAACTCCGCTACGCTAAGTTCAGGGGGGAAGGGGAAGAGTTCAGCGCGCTTAAACGCCGTTGTGGGCAAGGGCGCGTAGTCGTGTATTTCATTGGGATTGCTGTTTTTGGCAAAGTGTTCGCTGTATTTTTTAAATACAGCGTTGTATTTGCGTTGATAGGCGAGCAGTTCAAGGGCTAGGGGTCTTAAACGCGGGTACGTTGGCGCAGGGTGTCGCGCGCTCATAGCGCGAAAGCATGAGAAGCAAAACTTGCTAATGCGTTGTATTAAACTTGATCTTTCTTCTTCCATCATATTATTTATGGTCATAAGCAATTATTGTATAAAAGTGTTAATAGTAAATGCAATACTTTGCACGGGGGGAAACCCTTTTCTTTGTGCCAAAGAAAAGATGTTTCCCCCCGTACCCCCCTTCCCCAAAGAAAG
>JBBAEA010000161.1:0-5000 GCA_041656175.1 Bradymonadales bacterium
GGGGTAGCGCGGGATCGCCGAGAAAAATGCGCGATAAGCATATAAAATGCGATGAATGAGCGGTTTGAGCGAATACATCGCATTTTATTTATGCGAATTGCGCATTTTGCGAGGAAGCCCGCGCGTAGGGGGGCTTTGAGCCCCCCACCAAAAAACTACGTCGATTTTTTGATTTCGATACCAAGTTCCGCGAGTTGTTCTGGGCTAACTTCACTTGGTGCGTCGAGCATGAGGTCGGCGGCTTTGTTGGTTTTGGGGAACGCGATGACGTCGCGCAGGGATTCGGAGCCGGTGAACAGCATGACTAGCCTGTCGAGCCCGAAGGCTAGGCCGCCGTGGGGGGGGGCGCCGAATTGGAGTGCGTCGAGGAGGTAGGAGAATTTTGCGCGTGCTTCTTGCTCGTCGATGCCGAGTGCTTCAAAGACTTTGGACTGGACGTCGATATTGTGAATTCGTATGGAGCCGCCTCCAAGTTCGATGCCGTTGAGAACGAGGTCGTAGGCTTGCGCGTAGACTTTGGCGTAGTCTTTGCGCTCCAGCGCGGGCCAGTCGGCGGCGCGTGGGGCGGTGAAGGGGTGGTGCGTAGCGTACCAGCGTTGGTCTTCGTCGCTCCACTCAAAGAGCGGAAAGTCGACAACCCACACTAAACCGCAGTCGGCGGCGCTTTTGAGCTCGCGGCCAACGAGTTCGTTGCGTGTGGCGATTTCTTTGCGAACGCGGCCTAGGGCGGTGCGTGCGATTTTCACGCTATCCGATACAAAGAGAGCGCAGTCGCCTTCTTGGAGGGCGAGTTCTTCGATGATGGCTTTTGATTCGTCGGAGCTGAGAAATTTAGAGATGCCGCCGTTGAGTGCGCCGTCTTGCAGCTTTGCCCATGCTAAGCCTTTGGCGCCGTAGGTTTTGGCGATCTCTTCGTAGTAAGCAATTTCCTTGCGACTCATGTTGATGGTGGCGGGAACGGCGATAGCGCGCACGGTTCCTGCGTTGGCAAGGGCTTGGCTAAAGACTTTAAACTCGGAGCCAGCGAGTATTTGGCTCACGTCTTGTAGGTGCATTCCAAAGCGCGTGTCGGGCGCGTCCAGGCCATAGCGATCCATGGCTTCGTTCCATGTAATGCGCGGGAATGGGCGAGCAATTTCGATGTCGAGCAGTTCCTTAAAGAGCGAGACGATCATGGCTTCGCAGACGTTTTGGATGTCGTCGACTTCGATAAAACTCATTTCGATGTCGATCTGCGTGAACTCCGGTTGTCTATCAAGCCTTAAGTCTTCATCGCGAAAGCAGCGAGCAATTTGGTAGTAACGATCGAGGCCAGCTACCATGTATAATTGTTTAAAGAGTTGGGGTGATTGCGGGAGTGCGTAAAATGCGGCGGGGTGTACACGGCTAGGTACGAGGTAGTCGCGCGCTCCCTCTGGTGTGCTTTTGGCGAGCATCGGGGTTTCGAGATCCAAAAAATCGTTTTCTTCCAAAACGCGCCGTATTATTTGTGTCATTTTGCTGCGAAGTACGATGTTCTTATTGAGAACGGGCCTCCTTAGATCGAGGTAGCGGTACTTGAGTCGCAGCGCTTCACTTGCGTCACAGGCGTCGTGAATGGCAAAGGGAGGAACCGCGGAGCGGTTAAATATGCGTAACTCTTCGGCGTCAACTTCAATTTCGCCTGTGGGTAGTTTGCTGTTGATGTTTTCGCCACGCGAAATAACGCGACCACGAATCCCAATAACCCACTCGGCGCGTAACTTGTTTGCAGCTTCGAGTAGCGCCTCGTTTTCATGGGCAAAGCGCGCCTGGGTAACACCGTAGCGATCGCGTATTACCACAAACATAAAACCGCCAAGGTTGCGGTAGTCTTGAACCCAGCCAACTAATCGAACTTCGCTTCCTAGATCGCTCGCGCGTAAGGCGCCGCAATGGTGTGTGCGCTTAAATCCGTCTAAAAATTCACTCATCTGTATTACTCCATAATTTGCTTTGCGCGCACTTTGGCGCTTTGGCTCGTTGCGCGCAAGGCATGTATAGCGCTAAATTTTGGTTTTTGTAAGCCACGAAAAGCTTTTTTAAGCACTAAATTTTTTTACCACGAAAAACACGAAAGGCTCGAAAGCTTTTTTTACCACGAAAAACACGAAAGACTCGAAAGCTTTTTTACCACGAAAAACACGAAAGGCTCGAAAGCTTTTTTTACCACGAAAAACACGAAAGACTCGAAAGCTTTTTTACCACGAAAAACACGAAAGGCTCGAAAGCTTTTTTTACCACGAAAAACACGAAAGTCTACGAGCAAGCTGTAGGGGCAGGTTTCAAACCTGCCCCTAATAGCTCATTTCAGCGAGCTTCATTTTGTTTTCTTTTTTGGAGGGGGCGGGGGGGGGCGAGAAATTATTGACATTTTTTATACTTCGCTAGAATATCGTTAAGGTACGGGCCATGATTTTCACGTGTTATCGCTGCCCATATTCCTTGGTATAGACAATGAACAAAATACTGCGATTTATTCTAATCGCCGTTGTGCTCGCCGTTTTAGTCGCTTCTGCATTTTGGCTTTTTCATTTCAATGCGGCGAAGCAGCAAGATACGCAAGCAGCTGCACAGCCCAAAGCCAATATTGGCTCTTTTGCGGGGCGCGTAATCGATAAAGTGAGCGGTCGCGGGATTGCCAATGCAACGCTGCGTGTTAGCGATAAGAATTCTTCAAAAGATATAGTGACAGATGCGCAAGGAAACTTTTTTTTGGAGGCACCTGGCGGCGTTTACACTTTGGCGCCAACGGCTGAGGCTTATGTTGCAAGAGGGCGCGATGACCAGTGGCGAGAAGTGGCTATCGTCAATGATACAAAGTTCGTGAACGCTGCTTTGTACTTACAGCCAGCAGCTACGCTACACGGTCGCGTACTTGCTGGCTCTAGCCCCATTTCGGCCAATATCGTGATGGAGTATCACGAGGATGCTTCGGGGGCAAAACAATATATTTTCGCAAGTACGCGTAGCGATGAAGCCGGTGAATTTACCATTAGTGATGCATATGAAGGGGAGGCCTCGCTCAAAATCAACGCTTCTGGCTTCGCACTCATAGTGCTACACAAAATCAAATTACGCCCTGGCCAAACAACAGATCTCGGCGATATACCGCTGCTGGAGGGAGCTTCACTGTATGGGCAAGTCGTTTCGGGCGCCACAGGCCAAGGTATAGCCCACGCACAGCTAGCGATTTTGGATCAAAACGAAGTTCTATTAACGACCACACGAAGCGACAGCGCTGGGAACTACCGCTTTGAGCCTGTCACCACAAAAGAGGTGGAGTTGCGCGTTCGTGCCAACGCTTTTGCCTTTTACGAAAAGAGCATCAACTTTGGTCAAAGCGTCGAGTTGCTCCAAAACATTGAGATGCAAGCGACACAAGGATTAGTGCTCAACGTCTACAACCAAACCCAGCGCTTGCCTCGGCAAACCGATATCATTATTCGCGATACAACGCTTCAATCTGTGGTTTACGAGTCACGCGTTGAAGACGGGCGCCTAGAGCTGAACGAAATCGAGGGCGGCCCCTTTATCGTCGAGGCACGTTCCCCCGATGGAGAAAGCGAGCTCAAGCTTCGCGCGACCTTAGGCTCTGAGATCAACGTGATTCTCAAGCCGTTGGCGAAAATCATCGTTAGCGTCCACAACGAAGATGGGACGCTCCCAGCCGGCGAGTACAAATATAGCTACGCACCGAATATGGCCATTTCACACGGTGCAACAGAATCGCCATGGCAGAGTTTTACTGCGCCGAGCTTCGAGATCAACGATCTCAAA
This sequence comes from Bradymonadales bacterium, assembly GCA_041656175.1. GTDB lineage: Bacteria > Myxococcota_A > Bradymonadia > UBA4248 > UBA4248 > JBBAEA01. The sequence goes on from JBBAEA010000161.1 coordinate 3,799, forward strand.
GAAGGCGACTACCTCATCACGGTTCGTGACGCCGAGATGGACGTGGCTCAAAGCCCCATTACGCGTATTCGCTTAGGCGAGCAGCGCGCGCTTAGCCTCGTGATCCAAAAGCCCAGCTCGCTGCACGGCAAGGTCATAACTTCTGATGGTCACGCCATACACGCTAAAGTCGAGCGCGTGGGCGATGCACAGGAGCACTATACGGATCATGCGGGTAATTTTGTCATTGGCCCGCTCTATACGCGCGACGTTAGCATTATCATTACACCAATGAACAAGATCAGCCAGCGCTTTGACAACGTAAAACTCAATGTTGGCAGTGTTACAAACCACGAGTTCAAGCTCCAAATTACTTATGCGCAAGCGAGCGACGAGCCCGCGGTCGACGAAATCGTTCTACCGCCAGAGGGCGAGAATTGGGAAGCCCCTATTCCCGAGAGCGATGATGGCATGGAGTTCAGCATCTAGCGCACAGAGCATTGTTTTGCTCAAGTACAACGACTCTTATTTTCACATAATCGACACCGCAAACTGGAAAATATTTCTATGAAACAAGCACTGCTTTGGGCCGCTGGAGGCACGGGCTTCACCTTTGCCATGACTGCACTTGGCGCTTCTGTTGTATTGTTTATCCGCAATGAAATTAGCGCAAACCTACACCGCATAATGATGGGGTTCGCCGCGGGCATTATGATTGCCGCTTCCATCTGGAGCCTGCTCATACCTGCCGAGGAGCGCGCGCTCGCTCTGGGTCAAATCCCGTGGCTTGTCACGGCGAGCGGCTTTATTGCGGGCGTGGTCTTTCTTATGCTGCTTGACCACTACCTCCCGCACTTACACATCGGTTCCGATTCGCCCGAGGGCGTTAGCAGCTCTTGGAAGCGCACGTCCCTGCTCATCTCTGCCGTTACACTGCACAATATTCCTGAAGGCATTGCCGTCGGTCTGACCTTTGCGCTAGCCGCACAAGAGGGCGGTGGCCCTGCACTAGTCGCTGCGATGGCGCTTGCCCTTGGTATGGGCATTCAAAATTTCCCCGAGGGCGCCGCGATTTCCTTGCCGCTGCGTCAGGAGGGCTTTAGCCGCAAAAAGGCTTTTCTTTGGGGCGTAGCTTCTGGCGTCGTCGAGCCGATTTTCGGCATCCTTGCTGTTTTTGCGCTTGCCGTTGTTCAGCCTCTCATGCCGTTTATGCTGGCCTTTGC
>JBBAEA010000162.1:0-7061 GCA_041656175.1 Bradymonadales bacterium
AAGGGGGGTACGGGGGGAAACATCTTTTCTTTGGCACAAAGAAAAGGGTTTCCCCCCGTGCAAAGCTCTCTACCATAGAATAATCTATACGATATAAACGGTGTTGATGAGATTTTATCTTAGTGTCCGTGGGTGGGGGAGGGCGAGTTTTCGTCCGAAATAAGGAAATCCTTTAACATGCAAAGCTCTCAGTTATTTGATCATTGCGAGCAAATCGCTGATAGTATTGACGCTATGCTGGAGTGGAACTTGCTTCAGCGCTACACATTCCGCCTGCTGTTTTACTCGGCACAATGATGAAGACTTGCATAATCAGCGTGATTTTTCTTGCATGCGCGCAGATAATTCTGTGTTTTACGCATATTGCTGAACTGTATGCGCAAGACATCTCTGCCACAGAGCTCCCCACAACCGATGAACGCGGTTGTTTGGCCGAGTTTTCCTATCATAGCCAGTTGATGCGAGCCGAAAATGCCTATGTGAAGCGGCATTACGAGTCGGTGCTATTACTATTATCGCCCTTACTCGAAGTCCCAGAATGCCTCCAAGATCCAACCACTCGCCTAGAAGTAGAGCTACTCGCTGGCGTTTCCTACTTAGAGCAGGGAAAAGACGATGAGGCTGATCGACATTTTATGCGTGTTTTGCGCCTAAACCCCGACTATGAAATTGGCTCTATTATTACGCTTCCCGAGGGGAGTAGTCGCCGTATCGAAACACTAAAAATACGTTTTGCTGATGAGCTCAACGCCTTGCGTGGGAATCAAAGCCATGGAGTAGTGGTGGAGTCACTCTATATTTTGGCAGAAAAAAAAGAAAACCCCTACTGGATTAATTTTTTGCCTTTTGGCGCTGGTCAGTTCCAGATGGGGGAGAAGGGCTGGGGTATAACCTACGCGAGTTTACAAGCAAGTTCCCTTGCCCTAACGATTTTGGGTGGAGGCATGGTGGAGTTGTATAGGGGAAAATCAGGGAAGTACTCGAAGCTAAACTATCCGAAGGCGAAATCATGGCAACATGCACAAATTGCAGGCATTGCGGCTTTTTCTGTATTTTATTTGGCTGGTATGATTCATGCGCTTATTATCCACGAAGATAGCAGTGCGATTATGCATCCTCCTTCCCAACAGCGCCCCGACGTCGTAACGCACTTACCAGCGCCAATAGTCCTGCCCGATGGCGCAGGTTTGGGCTACAACGTGCTGTTTTAATAACACATTGAGAGCTTTACACGGTTGAATAGCTTAAGATTTTTGTGCAAATTAAAAGAGCATAACGATAAGCAGGGCTTGGCAAGCACATCATACGTTAAATCCAGCGCTTTTTGTGCTTCCAAAAATTCTTCATACGACTTCATTTGAATTGCTAAGACTGCTTGTTCGACATCCTGTTCTCTCCCTCCCTTGGGTCTTTTTTCGCCTCCTACTGCAAGTGCCTTATCTCTTCTCAGTTCCATTTCACTATGGAAACTCTGATTCATTGGGGCTAGCGCCTCAAACCCCGTCTAGAGGCTAGCGCCCGTGGAGCCCGTTTTTCTGTGTAGGGTATTGATTTTATGGGTTTTCATTTTGAAGACTCATCTTGTTTTTTGGCTCTACTTTAGTGACCTTTCGACCGTTTTTGCATGGATTAGAACTCCCCATAGCTTTTGATGCATCCAAAGACAAAAAACATTCTTGTTCGCCGCGCAAAAGCTTGTAATGGCTAGCGATGCGGGCAAGTGTCGACATTGCTTTTTGTAGACTTCGAGATTTTACTACAAACAAGAATTTTCTAGCGCGTAAAAGCTTGACAACTTATGAAATTCCTTTTAGTATGAATCGCGTTTTTCTGTGTTTTGTGCACGTTTTTATTCTAGCGAGGAAAAATGAAAAAAGCTGTTTTGTTATTTATTTTTTTGTTATCTTTTTTAGCCTTAGCCTGCGAAGACGATGCCAACGTGCAATCGAAATTTTGCGGTAACAATGTGATCGAAGACACGGAACTCTGCGATGGTGATGATATCGGAACGCTAAGCTGTGCTGATTTCGACGAAAGCAAAGATTGGGAGGCGGGTGGCACGCCGGCCTGCGCAAAACATTGCTACGCGCTCACGCAAGGGACGTGCAAAGAAAAGTACGTCCCGAGCTGCGGCAATGGCATTGTCGATGAAGGCGAAGAATGTGATTCTTGCTGTGCAAAACCGTGTACTGACATTGATTCAGATATTTATACTAGCGGCGTTGCATTCTGTAATACCAATGAATGCAAGTGGGATCGGAGCCAATGCGTCGAGAAAATAACCACCAAACACGTTTATTGCCAATTGGCTAGTGATGAGCGAGAAGTCTTTTTTTTGAAAGACCCCGTTACTATTGCCGTAAAGGTGCATGTGCATGGCATTACAGACAAAACAGTGGCCTACGATCCTAGTGAAGAATTAATGGTTGAAGTCTATCTCGAAAGCCGGGAAACTAATTATACAGAGACTCATCCCGCCATTCCCGATGACCAATACATACATCCAACAGACGATCTTTATGAATACACAGTGCAAGATGGCTACTATAAAGGAAGTCTTGGCTATAACTTAATTTACAGTTTCCGAGTCTCTATCGACGAAGGCAAAACTTGGAATTACTGTAAATTTAATATTGCACTGCATGAAAGTGACCATTATTATATTGCTATAACAGACAGACTTAAAGATGGCGATTTCTTAGACATAGATGCGGAAAAATCAGAGAGAATAGATTACATGGGTAGGATCACTCTAACGATTAATTAATGAGAGTGCAAGGATTTCGAAGCCTCTGTTTGCCCCAGTAAAGCTAAAGTTTTATAAATTTGAACTCCTTGAAAACTGCATGGTGAACTAAAACGCTTGTACCGTCAGCTTTCACACGGCCAGTAGCTCCAACTATTGGCCGTTTTACGGTAAAAATGAGCGCTAAGATGCGCATTTATTTTGCGGGGGCAAGCCCCCTACGCCCGAGCCTCTTCGCAAAATTCGACAGCGAACGCAAAATGCTGTGCGATGTATTTGCTATTCGCGCATCCATCGCACAGCATGCGTTCGCAGCGCCTTTTGCTCAGGGGTCTCGGTCTACCCCCGCGCGCTTTTGCAAAAAAAGAAGATTTGCCTTTCATCGCATCGTTTTATAGGGCAATACTTTGGCTATGGCGGTTTTAGCCAAAGCTACTCTTGCACCAATGCCCATATTACGCAGTGAGAAAGTAAGTAAGGCGAGTAAATTCCTCTTTCGGAAATGAAGACCAATCTTAATTGTTCGCTAGACTAGCCACGCAGTGCCGAGGTGGCGCTTTTTTGGCTTACAAAAATCCTTCATACGGCTTCATTTGAATTGCTAGGACTGCTTGTTCGACATCCTGTTCTCTCCCTCCTTTGGGTCGCCTCCAACAGTAAGTGCCTTATCTTTTCTGAGTTCCATTTCCTTACGGAAACTCTGATTCATTGGATCTAGCGCCCCAAACCCCGTCTTGAGGCTTGTACTCTTAGAGCCCGTTTTTCTGTGTAGGGTATTGATTTTATGGGTTTTTATTTCGAAGACTCGTCTTGTTTTTAAGGCTCTACACTAGCGACTTTTTGCCTATTTTTGCATGGATCAGAACGCCCCATAGCTTTTGAGGCATCCAAAGACAAAAAACATTCTTGTTCGCTGCGCAAAAGCTTGTAATGGCTAGCTTTACGGGCAAGCGTCGACATTGCTTTTTGTAGACGTCAAGATTTTACTACAAACAATATTTTTCTAACGAGTAAAAGCTCTCAATTTATGAAATCCTCTTCAGTATAAATAATGTTTTTGCATCTATTTATTCTTGCGGAAGGAAAAACGAAAAGCATGAGAACATTCTAAAGACATCGAAATATTCTAGCGATGAATCCATTTTAGATTTGAGAAAATCGCTCTCTTGTTATTGACTTATTCATAAGATTTTATTAGGATCTCAGCGAGTATTTATGTGCTTATACCCTTTTTGGGGGAAGCATGGACTTTGTTAAACTTATCTCAAGCAGTCGATAGTATTTCTTTTTAATTAAGAGCCTTTGAACGACATGTTTACATCTTTTACGGAGCATATAAGATGATGAAGTTTAGTATATTGACGATAAGTTCCTTTGCATTGGGCTTATTTTTGTTCTCGTGTAATAACGACACTATTAATGATAACTCTGGTGATGCGTGCGAGTTTGTCGTTTGCGAGGACGGAGAGCAATGTAAAAACGGGGAATGCGTGGACAACTCCAACCTTTGTGATGCAACGCTAAACATTTGCATTGACGAAATAACAATCAAGCAATGTGTATTAGGCGAAATACCTCGTACAGTTCAATGTTCACTCACAGAGCAGTGTAAAGACGGGGAATGCATCCCAAGAGCGGCGGATGAAAAGTGTACATTGACAAGTTCTAGCTGCATTAACGAAACGACAGTAAAAGAGTGTAGCGAAGGCAGCGATCCATACATTTACCAGTGCGAAGCTGAGAAAATATGCCGCAACGGCAAATGCACAGCAAAACCTGGAAAAATAGGCGAAGAATGCAAAGATCGCGACTGCGAAGACGGTGCATTTTGCTCGCTAGATGAAATCTGTGAAAAATTCATCCCCTTAGGCGAAGCTTGTATATTTCTCGAAACATTTTGTGAAGTTCCATACGAATGCATTAACAACCTATGCCAACGAAAGCTTGAGCTTGGCGACGATTGCGGTGAATTTGATTTCTGTAGTGGTGGTGTTTGCCATAACGGAAAATGCACTAAAGTGTCCGAGCATTATGATGATTGCGACTTAGAAAAACCATGTGCAACGGGTGCAGTGTGCATCGATGGGAAATGCATACCCACCAAAGGAGATTGCAATCATAAGGATGAGTGCACAGGTGATTCATACTGCTGCTTAGAAGCTTCTTGTGCGCCAAGCCAAAACAAATGTGTTCCCTATTCCAACGAAAACCCCAACGATACGACTTGTAGCTTTGAAACAAAACCAGGTATTTTTGAAGCTTCCGTACAGTGCGAGTGGACAGGGACAAGCGATCCTGGCGCATTGCCAGCTTCAAACCAAGTGATGTCAACTATTATGGTTGCGGATCTACCCTTTGATTCAGCACACGCAGCGGAACTAGTGCTTAAAACCTTCAATCCTGGTGCCATACGCATATTTAACGGTGAAACTTGTGAGCTGTTGCAAACTATTAGCGAGCCAAATTTACAAGCCGAGGGAAATTTGGCCTTGGCAGACTTAAATAATGATGGAAATATAGAGATCGTTGTGTCACTTGTGATGGGTCCCGTTGTTGTGGCTTACAAATGGGAGAGCGGGAAATACGTTGATTATTGGCGCTCTGATGATAAAGGCACGAGAGCAAGTTGGGGTGGCCCCTCGATACACGACATCGATGATGACGGTTATCCTGAGGTTTTTGTGGGAAACACAGTTTATGATGGTCGGACTGGGGCTGTAAAAACACGCCTTACGCCTTCAGTTGCCATACCAATAGTTGCTAACCTTGACGGTAAGGATGGTGTTGAGTTTGTAGGCAGCCCTCTGCTCACGTGGCAGGGAAATGCTTTTGTTACCCTTACAAATTTAGCGATTGGCAATACACTGTTTGCGTATGCTGATTTTGGAACAGAGAGCGCGAATTTTACGAGTTTCGATTTTACAACGTTGGATGGTATCGCTGAAATCGTAGTCGTGGTTGGGGGCAATGTTTCTATATATACCATCAACGGTCAAAGAATAATGAGTGCAGGAGGCTTTACCAAAGGCGGACCGCCGAATATTGGGGATTTTGACGGCGATACGCTTCCTGAAATAGGGATAGCTGGCGGGGATATGGTCGCTATTTTTGACCCACAATGTGAACAAGCCGATGAAAATTGCGAAGGCTCCAAACTCTTATGGAGAAGGGAATCGCAAGACAATTCATCAGGTGTCACGGGTACCACGATTTTTGACTTTGACGGCGACGGAAGGGCTGAGGTTATTTATGGCGATGAATGCTATACTCGAGTCTATGACGGCAAAACAGGTGAGGTACTCTTTTCAAGCTACCGCACTTCCAATACAGCCTATGAAAACCCGACGATAGCCGACATTGACGGTGATGGAAGCACCGAGATTGTCATAGGCTCCGATGCAATCGCCCCCCCTTGCCCGTTGATAGACCCGACGCATCGCGGTGTAAAATGCACAGAAGATGCTGATTGCTACAAGAAGAATTGCGTAGATGGCTATTGCCGCTGTCACACTGCAGATGACTGTAACTGGCAAAAGAATTCTCAAGGCGACATTATGACGCAATATGCATGCGACACTCCCTTAACGCCACAAGACATAGCTCACGGCAAGGTTTGCCGTGCTACACACCCAGCAGGCATTAAGGCACCAGGCTTCCAAGTCCTTCGCGATCGCCTAGATCGTTGGGTCTCTTCGCGCGCTATATGGAACCAACACGCCTACAGCATTACTAACATCAACGACGACGGCACAGTGCCAAAAACCAGTGAATGGAAGCAAAACTTCGTGGTTCCAGGTCTTAACAACTTCCGTCAACAAGCCCAAGGCGCCACTGGCGCGGGCTTCGCACCCGACATCACGGGCCGTTTCACCTCTAGCGCCGATGTCTGCAAAAGCGACGCGGAGGGCAAAGTACTGCTAAAGGGTCAAGTCTGTAACCGCGGCACCAAAGCCGTAGGCTCTAAAATGCCCGCCGTTTTCTACGTCGATAGCATTGATGCTGCGAACATCTTGTGCGTATCCTACACCGACGAAATGGTTCCCGTTGGCGGCTGCCGTATGGTCGACTGCGAAATTACCCAAGATAAGGTCGGTCTCCTTAAAAACAAAAAAATCATTATGCAGGTTAACGATGATGGCAAAGGTGGCAAAACTACCGTTGAGTGCAACGAAGACAACAACACCGATGAAATCTTCATTGAAAGCTGCATGGTGAACTAAAACGCTTGTACCGTCAGCTTTCACACGGCCAGTAGCTCCAACTATTGGCCGTTTTACGGTAAAAATGAGCGCTAAGATGCGCATTTATTTTGCGG
>JBBAEA010000163.1:0-6927 GCA_041656175.1 Bradymonadales bacterium
TTTCACATATCTTTCAAAGCGCTACAGCGTTATAAGTACATTGTAAAGGGAACCGCCGTATACGGAACCGTACGTACGGTGGTGTGGGAGGACGGCTACTCAAATAATGGGTAGCCTCCTACCCGATCCTAGAGAAACTCTGATTAATTGAGGCTACCGCCCAAACCCCGTCTAAGGGCTACCGCCCCAAACTCGTTTTGTATGTAGATTAGAGACCTTTGCACGGCTAGAAATTGTGAATTTAATTTTACAAATCCGATACGGTTTTAAACAAAATGAGACGTTTTGTAGAGAAATATAAGCTAAAACGCTAATAAAATAAGGCAGAGTGAAGTTAGAGTGACATTTTGTTCGAAAAATGCTTAAAAGAGTGCTTTCTTTGGGGAAGGGGGGTACGGGGGGAAACATCTTTTCTTTGGCACAAAGAAAGGGGTTTCCCCCCGTGCAAAGCTCTCGATTATTGATTTTATTGACTTTATTTTGAAAACTCGCCTGACTTTCGTTGTTTAATCAGGGGCAGGTTTGAAACCTGCCCCTACAGTTTTGGCAATTTTCACATTGTTCAGAGCTTCCCTAGAAGATCTGAGCTAATGAAAAAAATCTGAAATATCGGAGATCATAAAGGGTTATTCTTCGCCATCTTCATCCCCTGTACCGTCGTCATCATCGCCACCGTCATCTTCATCGTTAGATGTTTTCCCTAAAATAGGCTTCAGATAAGGCTTCGGAGTGAGAATGGCGTCTTCGACGTCTGTAATGCAAATATCTTGCTTTATTTTTGACAAGCGAAGAGCGACATAACTCTTGCTTAGATGGGTTGCCGCTGCTGTCGCTGCGATACTCGATGTTAGCATAAACGCCTGAAGAATGGCTCTATCTCTTTCACCAAGAGGAAGCATATCTATGCGTAAACGAGTGTTTGGGGTGGGGAAATGCAAAATTTCGCATTCTGAAGTGTGAACAGTCTCCGAGTCCGTAAATGCTTCTGTTTCAACATGTTCATGCAGTTCCTCAGCTGCATATTCACGCCTAGAAGCTTGGTACAAGCCGCTCGCCTTGGCGTCCTTGCGTTCCCGAATTTCGATGAGTCCACGAACAAGCATATAATTTAGCGTCTTGTATAAGAAAGGCTCAAGTATGGGACTATCTGGTTCAAGTTTGGGCAAGTTCTCAAGTACTACCTTTTCCCCATAGGCATATAGCTCGCTGAAATCGCCTTGCTCCCAAACACCGATTTTTCGTGTAAAGCGTCCCACTGCTTTTAGTATCAAATGTCTGTACTGCGCTACAGCTGCGGTCGACATCGTTCCTTGATTTGATTCCATATTCATCCTCTCTATATGGCAGGTATGATATCACCATGAGTTAATACCAAGTATGAATTTTAAAGGGCGTGTTATGAAGACGCACAGTACAGCCTGCCAAGCAAGTATCTGCGAGTACATTCAATCCACGACGACAATACATAACTCAATGACGCAGTGTGAAATCGGAGGTATATAGCATAGTATTAAAACATGGCTATACTTCTTAGTTCGTACCTTTTCAGAACATAAACTAAGAACCGACGCATAAATGCCGTAAGAGAATCACCAAATTGCACAGGTATGCATATCGGTGGTCAAATTTCGCTGTTATTTGTCGCCATCTCATAGTAACTGCCAAATATTGCAGCTTTGCTGTCTTGTACTCGTCTGTACGAGAAGCTTGCATATAGTGAAACGTTTATTTTTTCCTCAACCATGGCTGATCGTATTTAGCATCAAGGCTGATATTTATCTTATATAGAGGATCACAGAAAGATATCCTTACTGCTGTTTAGTGGTATATTTTTACGATTATTCTAGTTCGATATTTATAATGATGGTGAAGTAGCTTGCATTTTATGTTGTATGTCGCCGTGGAGACGTTACGTAGCTTAGACTCCCATAAAAGGACCGATACGAGTAAAGCTGAGTGCCTTAGGAGATAAAGGGTCACCTTCATGATGGCATGTCAAACTCGAGTGCGCTTGTGCTTGACTTGGATACGCGAACAAGAAAGCACAAGCGAAGGTTTTTATGAGATTAGATTTGCGCAACAGCACGTAAGCCTACGTAACTGCGGTGCAAATCGCAGTCGGAGTAGATGAGTGCCATAAACCCGAGCAAGACGCGGGCTTGCGGCAAAGAGGAATACTTCTCTCCCCAAGAGTAGAGCGGAATAATTACAGTGTTCTTATATCCATGATTACTCACGATAAAGGTTAAAGTCGGAACTTGGATAAGGTTTGGGGCTAGAGAATTTAATGAAGAGTTTTTTTATTTTACACAGACGACACGAAATAAAACTTTTGCTCCTCTGGGCGATTTCCGCGGTACTCTTCATGTTACCAGTCGTAAAATACGCAGCCAGTATGCTTCTATCGCTTTCATTGAGGCACTGCATAAATGCATTGAGATCCATCTTCGCATTGGCTAGTTCCACAGGATCCATCCCAGTCGCATCGGGATATAACAAGTTTCCGCGTATCTGCTCTCTCTCCACGATCCACTCGAGATCATCAGTGGCATACAATGTCTCAAAACCAAGACGCTCTTTCCTTCGTCTGTCGTAGCTATTGCCTCTGATTTCTGATAGGCCGCGAAGTAGTTTGTACTTTATCGTTTTGGCCAAATAACATTCAAGAAATGGACTAGTCAAATCAGCCTTGAGCAAGCCTTCAAACAAGGCTTTATCGCCGTATGCGTACAAATCATCTTGGTCGCATTTCTGTAGTGTATTAGTGATCCTGATGAGTCGTCCGACGCTGTTTAGGACCAAATACCTATATTGCAAAACCAAATCGGTCATGTTTGCGCTATGATTAGTTTCCATCTTCATCCTCACTAATAGGGCAGGTTAAAAAAGTTATGGAAATATAAAGGCTTAGCTTTACATTACGTGTTATGAGGACGCGCAGTATGCCCGCAATAGTCTGTACTTGCGTGTAAACTCAACCCACGGAGACTAAAACAATATACAAAAGCTCCTAGAGGTAGTTAATCGAGCCGAGCTGCCTCGTTTTAGTGCATTCTAAACACTCGGTTTATGACTAAAAGTAATGCAGTCTTTTCATGTACTTGTGCTCTAAAACGATCACAGTATAGTACAATGCTCGAAGCGCAAGTGGCGCAAGAGAAGCACCATGATGATTAGGTATATATACCTAGAAGTTAATACATGTAACGAACAATGCAATTCCATAGCCGATTTCCAAAGGTATGGTAAAATATTAGACTTCAGTATATTTTGAGTTGAATGTAAACCAATTATTTTAATGGTGAAAAAAAAAGTATTTTAAAGAAGACGCAATTCTGGCAAAAAGTCTGACGTGAGTTCGATTGTGATGTGAGTATTCATTTATATATTATCGTCGCGTTAATTTTTCTCTGCTACGATGTCACACTCGATCTTATTTAAAACCAAGCTCTTTACTAATATCTCATAACGGAAAAGATAAAACAAGGATTCTGATTTAAATATATTTTTTTTCTTATTTTAGAAATTTTCACTAAAACGCCCTTAATGTCCCGTTAAACTTTCGTACAAAAAATGGCGAGTTCCACTTTCGTAAAGAAGTCTAAGCTACTATAGTATATATACAGAGTTTGCCTAATTTCGTTCTTAATTTTTTAGATTTTTCGATATTAATTGCATTTTTTTGGTATTACGAGTTTTCAAAGGCTACACCAATAGTTCTTCTTACGAAGCATATTTTATCTTGGCATGCGCTAAAGAATTATTCAAGTAATATTCGCAAGACATTGTGGAGTCTTGCTAAACGTTTGTTTGCTAGGAGAGGGGAGCGGCGTCTCCTAGGGAGACTCTGATTGATGTAAAAATAGTAGGGGCAGGTTTCAAAGCTGCCCCTTGCTTAAAACAACGAAAGTCGTGAGAGCTCTTAAAGAAAAGTCAATAAAATCAATAATCTACACACAAAAACGGCTTCTAAGGGCGATAGCCCTTGGGCGGGGTTTGGGGCGGTAGCCCCAATTAATCAGAGTTTCCTTAGGCTTAGCGTGGGTAGAGGAGAGTTTTTGAGTGAGCTATGACAAATAAAAAAAAGCCGCGACCTAAATCGCGGCTTTTTGAAGTATGAATCCCCAAGTTAAACTTTCTCTTTTCTATGGGTTCAGCTGCTTGCGCATCTGTCTATTTGGCTTCTTTCTTCTCCTCTTTGTTCAATGAGCTCGCGTTATTAAGATTTACTCCAAGATTGCCGGTTTTTTCGCCATTTAGAGCAGAGGTAATGCCAGAAGCGTTGAACACTCGATTCTCACGCTTTTCTTTCTTTTCAGCGATACCTGTATTGATGGTATTAGCTGCATTTTGTGCTGCAGTGTTAACGTTTCCAACTTTCTGTCCGAAGCTCGTTTGATTAAACTTATCGACGCCAGAATTAATTTTATTATCAATTTTGTCATTGATGCGAGAAGCTCTTGCTCCTACTTTTTCTTTTGCCGCAGTTTGTACGCCAATAATTTTTGCTTGAGCTCCTCTAACGGCGCGACCAGCTCTTGTCTTGCTTGCTGCACCAGAGAATTTGCCAATCACCCCGTCGACTGCGCCTTTTACCTTTCCGCGAATCTTTGAAAGTAATTCACTTATTTTGCCACCGACGTTGATACCAGCCAATCGCAAGCACAAGTCAATGGCAAGCGGAATGGCTTGGCAAAGCGCCGCTTCAACGCCAGCAGCCACGCCGCTGGAATCACCTTGTGCAGCGCCACCCATTAAGCTGACAACCGCGGTGGCAAGCGCGCCTATGGCGCCTAAGTTACTACGCACAAATTGTACGAGATCCCACACCGCCTTGAGGGCGGCAATAATTCCGCTGACAGGGGTTGCGAGCATTGCCAATTTTGCAATTGCTTGTTTCGTTGCGCTAACGACAATACTCTGAATAGCCGCTTGCATGATCTCTTGGGCGAGGTCTCCTACGAAACTTTGTATGTGTTTTACCAACACCATGATGCCGCCCGCCTGTAACTCGCGGACAAACTGTACAACAGGTGCCGACTCATCGATATCGCTCAAGTCGTCGATGTTCTTAATACCAAGTTGTGCGAGTATACTATCGACGTTGACGCCTATAATCTCGAGACCGAGTTTAATGAGGCTAGGTATGCTGAAGGATCCTGGCATGGAAACTCCAGCACTCCCTAACCAAAGATTCCACAGGTTACTAAAGATCGCTTTGACGTTTTCGCCGATATTAGCACCAAAGTTCTTAAATCCTTGTACAAACCCGCGCGCTAAGGCACCAAAGAACTGGCCTGGATTCTTAATGATTTCACGCACACTTCCCATGGCCGAGGCGAAAATTGAGCTGTCGACCCCAGCGAGTTCGCAGGCCTTCAAAAAGATGCGCTTAAAGACTTCGCCCAAAGAGGAAAGGATAGCCTTGATCGATTCAACTGCCGCATCAAACGCCGCTTTGAGTGCGGAGATGAGTTCGCTCAGGAGGTTTTTCAGATTCTCGACGAGAGTTTTGATCGCCTCCACAACGCGATCGACAATTTCCGTGATGAGCTTGGCGATAAAGTCAAGAGCTTGCTCAACGAATCGTATGAGAGCTTCGGCGAGTTTTTCGACAAATTGCTTAAATTTCTCGAAGCCTTTTCTAAGTTTATCGCCCAGTTCCTTATTAATGGAGCTTACGATGGCAACAAAGCCATCGATAAGGGCAAAGATCGCGCTTTTGAGAGCTCTAACAATTTTGCTCACAGCCTCTTTCAGGAACTCAATCGCTTTGTTTGCCATATTCTTAACGGCTTCCGCCGCTTTCTCTAAACGGCTCTTTTCCTTCTGGTCGTTGGCCTCTCTCTCCTTTGCTTGCTTTTCGCTCTGTGCCTTCGCATGCTCGCTATCGATTTGGGCTTGCGCCTTACTACGTTCTGCTTCAAGTCTTGCGTCAGCGGCTTTAATATGGCCTTGCTGCTCGGCGTCGTATGCCGATATTTCGCCTTCGTAGCTCGCAGATTCAGCGCTAATCTGAGCTTCTAGCTCGGCTTTCTTGCTATCAAGGGCATTTTGTTCCTCTTCATTGGCTTTTTGTCGCTCCTGCTCAATTTCCTCTTCATGCTTTGCAATCGCCTGCTCGGATTCAGACTTTGTTTTTTCCTCTGCCGCATCGACCTGAGCCTTTACACTCTGCATCTGCGACGCTGTGCTCGTCGCCAAATCAGTGATGTCGAGTATTCCTTGCCCTTCAGAGCTGAGCTCCTGTACATCGGCTAAGCTAGCGGAATCTCCTGAATCCTTAACAGCGCCCTCAATATCGACTTCGACCTTCTCAGCCTTGATATCGTCGTAGCCTCTCGTGGGGAGCTCCTTCTTGAGCTCAGCGACCTTGGAGCTACCTTCGGATTGGGCGGCAGCGAACTTCTCTGCCTCCTCGCTAGTTGCAGATTCAACCGCCGATTTGTCTACTTCGATGTTAGCTTTTGCGGGTAGATCATCACTTGCACCGCTATAGCCTGCTTTTTGGCCTTCACTCAAAGCGCGCTGATTTCCTTCATCAATCGTCGCACTGGTATCCAGCTCGGAGTTCTCTAGACCGCTGTTGCTCGCCTTCGTCGCTTCCGCTTCAGCGGTGGCTTTGGCTGTATTGGCTTCATGCGCGCCTTCACTTCCGCCTTCGTCGGGTAGATTGCCCTCTAGCTCCGATTTTGTTTTTTGGTAATCTATATCCGCTTTTCCGCCTAAGCCGCCGAGATTCTTAATTTGATGGCTCAAGCCCGAGTTGGCGAAGCGCTCAATAGCATTCTTTCCGCTACCTTCAGGTTTTGGCTCCAATGTAGATGCGCCGCCACCGATGCTCGGCACCGCGATGGCTCCCTTCCCGCCACCACCGCCACCGATTCCGCGCCCAGCTCTCTTGCCCCCACCAGCTCCTCCCCCCAA
>JBBAEA010000164.1:0-6880 GCA_041656175.1 Bradymonadales bacterium
CCTTCAATCGCGACACGGATGTCAGCGATTGGTCGCGGCTGAGGCCGCGCGCGAAGCGGCCACAGCCTGGACGGCTGTGGCACTAAAGAAAGCACTTTTTTAAGCACTCTTCGAATAAAATGTCATTTTATCTTCCACCTGCCTTATTTAATTAGCATTCTTAACTTCTGCTTCTCTACAAAATATCTCATTTTGTTTAAAAATGTATCAAATTTGTAAAATTAAATTCGTTATTTCTAGCCGTGCAAAGGTCTCAGAATAAGTGCTTTGCCGTCACGAATAACGAATAGTGCTTTGCCGTCACGAACAGTGTTTTTGCCGTCACGAACAGTGTTTTTCCCGTCACGAATAACGAATAGTGTTCTTTCCGTCACCAATAGTGCTTTGCCGTCACCAATAGTGCTTTTTGCCGTCACGAATAATGTTTTGCCGTCACCAATAGTGTTTTTTCCGTCACCAATAGTGTTTTGCCGTCACGAACAGTGTTTTTGCCGTCACGAATAGCGTTTTGCCGTCACGAATAACCAATAGTGCTTTGCCGTCACCAATAGTGCTTCTTCCGTCACGAATAACGAATAATGTTTTGCCGTCACCAATAGTGCTTTGCCGTCACCAATAGTGCTTTGCCGTCACGAATAATGTTTTGCCGTCATTAATAGTGCTTTTTGCCGTCACGAATAACGAATAGCGTTTTGCCGTCACGAATAACGAATAGTGTGTTGCCGTCACGAACAGTGTTTTTCCCGTCACCAATAGTGTTTTTGCCGTCACGAATAACGAATAGTGTGTTGCCGTCACGAATAACGAATAGTGTGTTGCCGTCTTAGCGTATAGATACGATAATGCGTGCTATTTTGGGGACGGAAAAACGAACACTTCGCAATTTCAGCGTGCTTTGCTTAAAAGAACTCAAAAAAATGCGGAACACGCGCCAATCTCGCGCTTAAACCGCATTTTTATGATTCAAAACACGCTTTAGCTATGCTCTAATTAATGCAAAAACAGTAGGGGGCAGCTTTCAAAGCTGCCCCTTGATTAAAACAACGAAAGTCAGGCGAACGTTTAAGTAAAAGTCTATAAAATCAAGGCGGTACACACAAAAGCTAGCGGAGCGCATTTCAATTTCAAAGAACAATGAGGCTTTCTTAGCAAGTTTGATGCGGTTCCTATGAGGAATGAAAAATATACGCTTTTCATTGTAATTTTGAGCCTAGTTCTTAGAAAATATGAAGAAGAGAAGAAGAGAAGAAGAAAACAAAAATACGCTTTTCTTTGCCATTTTGATGCGGATTCTAGGAAGCAAGGAGCGAAGCGAAGGAACGACCTCAGGGTCGTGACTGAGCTGAGCGACGCGGCTGACGACGAAGACGCGCAAAATGGCAAAGAAAAAGGGTCGTGACTGAGCTGAGCGAGGCCGCTGACGACGAAGACGCGCAAAATGGCAAAGAAAAAGGGTCGTGACTGAGCTGAGCGAGGCCCGCTGACGACGAAGACGCGCAAAATGGCAAAGAAAAAGGGTCGTGACTGAGCTGAGCGAGGCTCGCTGACGACGAAGACGCGCAAAATGGCAAAGAAAAAAGGGTTCTAAGGGCGATAGCCCTTAGCGGGGCGTGGGGCGGAGCCCCACACTATAGATCAAAGCTTCCTTTAGCTTCTGCTCTTCGCATCCTCGATGAAGGCTTCAATAATGAGTTGGGCTGGTAGCAGCTCGGACTTTTGCTTTGCTTCTTCGTCGTAGTCAATGATGAAGCTCTCAGTCTCAAAATCGAAACGACGCGCAATAACGGCACCAATCGACGTAGAGG
This sequence comes from Bradymonadales bacterium, assembly GCA_041656175.1. GTDB lineage: Bacteria > Myxococcota_A > Bradymonadia > UBA4248 > UBA4248 > JBBAEA01. The sequence continues at coordinate 1,806 of JBBAEA010000164.1, forward strand.
CAATCCCCATTTCGTTGCAAACACGGTGAACGGTGTAATCCTCCATTTCGGCAAAGAGTATACCTCGCTCTACGAAGCTCCAGAGCTTATTTTGTGCGCGTTTTTCGCGCTCGTTATCGATATGCTTGGCAACACGCCCTTCGGCTGGGGTGTGTCGTCCTTGGCCTTCCCAAAAATAGTTTGTCGAAATGCCGGTGCCCAAGGCATAGGGAATATTGAGCTTTTTAGCGGCATCGACGATGCGCTCGTTTAAAACGGCGCAGGGATGCGCTACATCGAACTCATCATTATAAGATGCTGTTGAAATACCCACGCTCGCGTATGGAACATCACCTAAGGTTCCACGTGTTCCAGAGCGTCCCACCGCACGAATTTGCACTGCCGACTCGTCGCGCCCCAAATAAGCATTAGCCCAGTGAACCAAAGCTCGCATCTCTTTAATAACGATCTCGGCTCCAGAGCCACCGATACCATGGCTCACAATCGCCATCGTCTCGCCGCTCTTTAGCCCCAAATCCACAACTTCGACGTTGTACTCGCGATCGCAAATCTCATGATCATCAACGATATTGAAGTAGCAAGCCACAGGATTTAAGCCAAAACTCGATTTCGCCAAACTCGCCAATTTGCGCGGACGCATGAGTGAACCAACGAGTAGCAAATAACGCACGTTTGCCAAGGCTTCAGCCTTTTCGCGTGCATTTGGCCACGCCGTAGGAAGTGGAATGTGAACAATGTAGTTTTCCCAAAAATCAGTACCGCGCTTTGTCATTTTCTAAACCTATGGAGAAAAAAAAAAAGCGTGTCAGTTTAGCAAACCGCACAACAAGGTGAATGCTTAACATAAAACTCTGCGATTCTCCAACAAAAGCTACACGATTTGTTATGCACTGTCACAAAGTGCGGCAAGCACTCTGGGGGGAGAACCTTAGAGCAAGCCCAAAGCTCTATGAAGGCCAAAAACTGGACGGGGCGTCGCGGGGTGTCCCCGCGGAGGGGGTAGCGCAAGATCACCCAAAAAAGTCGATTAGTGACGCATTTTGTGCGGCGGTTAAGCGCTTAGCTTAAACGTCGCACAACATAAAGCGGAACTTAGCGAATTTTGAGGGAAGCTTGCGCGTAGGGGGAAAGTCCCCCCTCTATAAAAAAATAAAAACTTAAAAACTGTCAAATATACGACTTTGCGCTTGCCTTGGGCATGAGCCCTCAAGCAAAAAAGCTGTTGGGCTAAATGCATTAGTTTGAATTTCTGAGCTTATATCATTATATTAATGCGTGGGCATAGAATTCTTGCCGTGAGGAGAAAAGATGATGAGAGCAAAATTTATATTACTATTTTTACTCGCAGGCTTATGGCTGTTTTTGGGCTGCGAGGAGGAAATTTCGGGGGGGAACATACAAGTCGAAAACTGCGGCAACGGAGAAATTAACGCTGGTGAAGGATGCGACGACGCAAACCGCGTGAGTGGCGATGGCTGCAGCGAAGTTTGTCAGATTGAAGAGGGGTGGCTTTGTCCGGAGCTGGGAGTTGCGTGCTACAAACAGCCCGTAGTCAGCAAATGCGGCAACGCAGAGCTGGACGCGGGAGAGGACTGCGACGATGGAAACGCGAAAGCGGGAGACGGCTGTAATGAATTTTGCAAGATCGAAGATGGCTATGTTTGTGATAGCAGCGGATTTCACTGTGTGTTGAAAGATTCCTGCGGCGATGGGATTGTAGATACAGAGGCTGGCGAAGCATGCGACGACGCAAACCGCGTGAGTGGCGATGGCTGCAATGAATTTTGTCAAGTCGAAGAAGGCTACGTTTGCCCCGCATTCGGCGGGAGCTGCGTACCCGTGGGCTGTGGAAACGGGTTCGTAGACGACAACGAAGACTGTGACCACGGCGAGTACAACACGGCGAGCTATGGGCAATCGGGCTGCGGCCCAGACTGCAAGTTTCCTGGCAAATGCGGGGACGCAATTTTACAGCCCGAGTTTGAAAAATGCGACAACGGCGAAGAAAACAACAATGGCGGCTACAACGAATGCCGCAGAGACTGCTCGGGCTTAGCAACATTTTGCGGCGACGAAAAAGTGACACATGACGAACAATGCGATGACGGAAACGCTGTTTCGGGCGATGGATGCGATGAAAATTGCAAGAAAGAAGCTGGCTATTTTTGCCCCATTAGTGGAGGCGCTTGTGTAAAACTGCGCTGCGGAAACGGCAAGCTGGACGCAGATGAAGAGTGTGATGATGGCAACAATGACGGTGGGGATGGCTGCTCGCAGTTTTGTCGTGTTGAGTTTGGATACAAATGTGAAAAAGTGGGCGCGCTTTGCGAAAAGATCACATGCGGGGATGGGAAAGTTGAAGGCGGAGAGCAGTGTGATGACGCCAATGCGAAGTCGGGCGACGGTTGTTCAGAGACTTGCCGCATAGAAAGTGGCTGGGTCTGTCCAAATGCGGGTAAGGCATGCATCGCAAAACAATGCGGCGACGGTGTTGTTGCAGGTAAAGAGCAGTGCGATGATGCTAACAAAATTTCGGGCGATGGCTGTAGCGAAAGCTGCCAACTCGAAAGTGGCTGGCACTGCCCCGAGCAAGGAAAAGCTTGCGTTAAAGCGCCATGCGGCGATGGCATCCTTCAAGGCTTGGAGCAGTGTGATGACGGCAATAGTGCGTCGGGCGATGGCTGCAGTTCGACTTGCAAAATCGAGTACGGTTATAAGTGCGAAACCCCCGGCAGCCTTTGCGAAAAAATCGTTTGCGGCGACAAGAAGATCGAAGGCGTAGAGCAGTGCGACGATGGCAACGCCGCGCCAGGCGATGGCTGCGATGCAAATTGCCAACTCGAGCATGGATGGTATTGTCCAGTGGTGGGTGAAGCTTGTAAAAAAGCAGTTTGCGGCAACGGCGTCGTTGAAGGATTAGAAGAATGTGACGACGGTAATGACCAAGCTGGCGACGGTTGCAGCCCATTGTGCGAGATAGAACCCATTTTTTCATGCGATGACGGCGTGTGCAAACCCGTGTGTGGTGACGGCATTACGATGTGGATAGCTGGGGAGCAGTGCGATGATGGGAACTTGGTCTCTGGCGACGGCTGTAGCGCAGATTGTAAGATAGAAGCAGGTTTTGAGTGTACAAAATACGGAGGAGAAGCGCCAAAGAGCATCAAAATTCCGGCTATTTACCGCGATTTTCGCTCTTATGAACAGACAGGTCAGGGCGATGGATACTTCACGCAAGCGTTGGTCAATTCTTTAGCGCCGGGCTGCTTTGCAGTTGGCAGGGGACACCCCGATTTTGATAGGTACAGCGGGCATGTTAAAGGATTAGTAAAACCCGTACTCGGCGCCGATGGTAGACCAGTCTTGAACATGACGGGAGAAAGGATTTCGTGTGAAGACTCCTTTAATATGTGGTATCGCTCCGTACCAGGGGTGAACTTAATCTTTAAGGAACGGCTGGAATTAGAGCAAGATTTATCGCTCGATCCCCAAGGGCGTAGCTACGTCTTTGACTCAAACGAATTCTTCCCACTGGATGATAGGGGCTACGGGAACTACATTGAACCGCCACGTTCACACAACTATGGCTTTACCACTGAATTGCAAGCGTACTTTCAATATAAGGGTGGTGAAGTCCTCGATTTCCGCGGCGATGACGATGTGTGGGTCTTTATCAACAACAGACTCGCCGTCGATATTGGCGGCGTACACGGGCCTATCAACGACAGCGTAGCGCTGGCGCGTGATATCCACCCCACTACGGGCAAGCACTGGGATGCTCGCTTCAATATTTTTGAAGACGGTATCTACTCGATCGTCTTATTCCATGCCGAGCGACACTATTATGGCTCCATCTTTAAGCTGACACTTTCGGGTTTCTTAAACATGGGTACAACGAGTTGTAGCGCGATTTGCGGAGACGGCATCATTGCGGGCGACGAAGAATGTGACACAGGCCTGTCCGAGCAAGAAGCCGTGAAACAGGGTTGTAGCCAATGTCGCAAGAGCCCCGTTTGCGGTGATGGTATTGTCGAGTACCCTGAACACTGCGATCCACCTGGTGGCAACTGTAGGAGTAATTGTACTTACGCGAGTTGCGGAAACGCAGAACTAGACGCAGGCGAGGAATGTGATGGTAACGCTGGATTATCAGAGGGTGAGCGCTGCTTGAGTAACTGCAAAAAATCTCGCTGCGGGGATCGATTTGTGGACAAAGATGCAGGCGAGGAATGCGACGACGGCAATGAAAACGACCAAGATTTATGCACCAATGCATGCAAACAACCCTACTGCGGCGACAATATTGTAACGCCACTCCTAGGCGAAGTCTGCGACGATGGCATCAATGATGGCGCATACGGCGGCTGCGCCCTTGATTGCAGCTTCACGCCCCCGCACTGTGGCGATGGCATTGTCGATACAGCGCATGGCGAAGAATGCGACGACGGTATTAACGACGGGTCATACTTTGGCTGCACCCCGACTTGCCAATTTGCCCCTCGCTGCGGCGACGCAAAACTAGATCCCGAGTACGAAGAGTGCGACGATGGCAACCTCATCGACGAGGACGGGTGCGACCGTTACTGCCGTAAAGAATATATCGTCAACTAGATTGCAGTTTTCTATCTCGTTGTTTATCACTTTTTGGGGGCTCCGCCCTAGAGCAAGCGCAAAGTCGTATATTTGGCAATTTTTAAGTTTTTGCTTTTGTGGGGGGAAGTTTCCCCCTCGCACGGGCTTCCTCAAAATTCGATGAATTCGCATATATAAAATGCATTGTTTTGGCTATTCGCCAAACCAGTGCATTTTATTTGCTCATTCATCGAATTTTTCGGCGATCCCGTGCTACCCCCTTGTAAGTAATCTATTGCTATGTTTAGCTAGCATAGCACGAAGTGCGGTGAGCGTTTCTACCCCCTTGGGCTTAAAAGCCTGTCATGGAGATCACCCCCCCGCACTTCAACCTTATGCCGAATGACACTGAACGGTATCTTAGGGCACGACCCTGTTTCTACAAGGATAGTGGGTATTAGGCAATCATTTTAGCTGAATATGAGGTTTATTATGTATTTTTT
>JBBAEA010000165.1:0-6824 GCA_041656175.1 Bradymonadales bacterium
GTTTTTCTTTCTTGTTCGCACGTCTCAAGCTCAAGCAAGCTTGGCTTGGACGTACTCACTGCGAAAGTGGGTCATCAACTCGTAAAACACTCAGTTTTACTCGTTTCGACCCCTTAGACGGGGTTTGGGGCGGTAGCCCCAATGAATCAAAATTTCCTTAAGCTTGCTTTATTTCAATACTGAAATGGCATCCGTAATGGTTTTTTCGTAGGCCAATTTGCCGTACTTATCGACTTCGGATTTATCTTTAGCACCGTGTGTTAGGCAGCCCGCCCCACCGATGCAGCCCCCAACGCAGGCCATCCCTTCGATAAAGTTGGCTTTGAGCGCGTTTTTAGACAGTCGCAGCAGCGCCGTTCTGCACTCTTCTATCCCGTCGCACACCAGTGCATCAAGTTCAAAATCGCTTTTGTGCTCAAGCATTCCTTGTTTCATCGCGTCCGATAGCCCACCGCTTCGCGCAAAGATGCGCCCGAAATAGGATGCGTTATCCAAAACGTCTTCAGCTAAGGCTGTAATGTCGAGGTCTTTGCTATCGATAAGCGCTTGCAATTCCTCGAAGGTCAAAACGCAATCGACATACTCCCGTGCCTTCGCCTCTTGCGCTTCCATCTTTTTGGCGGTGCAGGGTCCAATGAATACTATTTTAGCAGAAGGCTCTCTTTGCTTAATAAATTTCGCTAATTCTACCATTGGCGAAAGATTATGCGACAAATAGGACGCCAACTGGGGGAAGTGCTTGTGTACGTAATCAACGAAAGCTGGGCAGCAAGAACTCGTTATTCGCCCGCGTTCAATCAATTCTTTAGACTCCGCAAATGCCACCATATCGGCGCCAAGCGCTGCTTCAACAACGGTAAAAAATCCCAAAGCCTTGATTCCGCTAACGACCTGCCCGAGGCTAGCGTAGGTGAACTGGCTCGAAATCGATGGAGCCACAAGCGCATAAACCTTATACTTCGCGTTGGCTTCACTTTTTTGGAGCATGTCGATAGCGTCAAGAATAAAGGATTTGTCGCTAATGGCACCAAAAGGACACTGATAGACGCAGGCGCCGCAGGCGATGCACTTTTCGTTATCGATTTGCGCGCATTTGTCTTCGTTCATCGAAATTGCCTTGACTTTGCAGCTGTTCTCGCAGGGCCGTTTCTTGTTGATGATGGCAAAATAGGGGCAGACCTTCGCGCAGGCGCCGCACTCCACGCACTTGCTCTTGTCGATATGCGCTTTTAACTGCTTGTCAAAAACGATGGCACCAAAGCGGCAAACATCCTCGCAACGGTGTGCCAAACAGCCCCGGCACGACTCGCTTACCACGTAACCCGACACCGGGCATTCGTCGCACGCTATGTCGATTACCTCGATAACATTTGAGTTCGCCTTGTCGCCGCCCATCGCGATCTTCACGCGTTCGCCTAAAATCGCACGTTCCTTAAAGACGCAGCAGCGCATGCTTGGCTTTTTGCCCGTTATGATGCTTTTGGGAATCTCGAAACTGGCGTCTCGCAAGTCGCCTGCCCACGCGCGTCGCGCGACTTCTCGCAAGGCGAGGTATTTAAGATATTGGACTCTGGTATCGAATTTTCTCATCGTTTAGCCTTTGATTGTCATATTTTACACTACTTCATCCATGAGTTTATGCATTTCATTCTTAAGGGGGGAAGTCTCCCCCTCGCCTAGGCGTCGCTTAAAATTCGTTAAAAGCTGCCATAGCTTCTGCGCCGTTCTCGCTTTTGGCTCGATCGGCGCAGAAGCTGCATCTTTTACGAATTTAGGCGCGGGCTCCTAGGCTTCCCCCTCTGCGGGGCCTCAAGCGCCAGCCCCGCAACGCCCCGTCTCGGTTTTAAGAGCGACATCGATTTTCTCCCTATGAAAACTCTGAACTATTGGGTTTTGCTTGTAGTGCGTTGATTTTATGGACTTTATTTTGAGCGCCCACCTGTCTTCGCGAACTTTGAGCTCGCTAAATTCAGCGCATTTTTGCATTCATTATAGTTATTCTAAAAATAACTCACCTTAATGCGCTTACCCATCTTTTGGAGGCACTGCGATAACTCTTGGACAAGGTTCATTTTAATATTGAAGTTAATGGGTAGAGCTGGGTTTTGGTGTGCTGGGTTTACTGCACAACCGACGTAAAAGTTAATATCCGTAGCCTCTTCAAAGAGTAATTTTGCGATTAATGATGCGCCATCGCGCCCGTAACCCCAAGTTCTGTACTCACTATTATCGGCTAAGTAATTCTTTGCATACGACAGCACTTTGTTAATAGTAATGACGCCTTCGGTAACGAGTTCAACGCCTTCAATCTTTGCGATGGGCGGCACTTCAGGGTCGGGGAACTCTAGCGTCGGGATGAGGGGTTTATTCAAATAGCGAGCGGCAATCGTCGAGGTCGTACCACCGCACACGATGTGTTTTCCTTCTTTTGAGAAGAAGAGAGACATCATTTTGTCGCAGTCGTCGCGGTTAGCGGGTGGGCCGAGCACAAGATTCATGGGTTCTCGACTTCGGATACGCACGGTACACGCGCTAGTGTCGTCACCTGGTTTTCCGCCGTAGAGTGCAAAGCACTCATCGAGCAACACGGTGTTTAGATTCTTAGCGGTAAAGCCAACATCGCAGAGTATTTCCATGTACTCGATAATATCCTCGCGCTTCCATCCGAAGTTATATAGCGCGCCAACACCTGCATGCACGCAACCGTCGGTCATCGCAATGAGCACGTCATCCTTTTGTATATCGACGTGCGAGCTAAGGATTTTCTTCCCGCCAATGATAAGTTCCGTCATTGGGTAGTCGTAGTTCTTACCATTCCTGAAAAATATAACTGGCGGGTTGTCATACTGTATAATGTCGGCGGTTTCGTTATGGTGTAGGCGAATAATAGTAAAAGTCGAATATGCGACGCCGCGAACGCCACAAACTGGAAGTGTAGCAGCAATCGTTTCGACGCAGTCTTTAATATCTAAGCCTTGCGCCATCATGGTAGATATTATTTTAGCAGTCATCGTCGAAAGTATATTGGCTTTTACCCCACTACCGAGCCCATCGGCTAGAACAATGATAGTAGAACCATCAAGTTCATTCTCAATGATTTCAATATGATCCCCACACAACTCCTCCCCAAACTTATGCAAACTTCGGTAGCCTATGTCTGCGCATAAATTATTCATCTTGAATAGATTCCTTGAGTTTTGTTAGTGCGATCTTTGTTTCAGCTGCAGTTTCACCAAGTAGTGATGCAATTTCTTGTACAACAAGTAACTGCTTGTCGACTACCTTGTCGGTGATATCTATAGTTTGACGTCGTATGGATTCCTTCTTTGCACGCTCATTTTCTTCGTCGGTAACATCTCGAAGTGTACAAACGAGTATGTTATAGTTTTTATCGTATGTTATGGTTTGGTAAACATACTTTTTATACTCCGGCAAATAACAACGTTTATTTTCCACGGCGACGCCCGTATTGAATACTGTCACAAAGTCTTTGGGATCGAGTATGCGAACGACTTGTTCCCCCAAGACATCTGCGCGGCTTCGAATATTCATCATTTCTAGCGCAGCATCGTTTATTTGTTGCACCTCGAAAGCGTCATTTAATACAATGATACAGTTAGGGCTATTATTAATAATCATCTCCGAGAAGCTTTCAGCTTTTTCGGTTAAAAAGGGCATACACATGGAAACTACCGCCTTACCTTGGTGGACGGCTATTGCTTTTTCGCGACATGAGTTGTAGCCACATGAACCGCAATTGAGTTCATCGGCCTTTGTGTATTTACCCATCTGTTTTAATATGATGGCTATTTCGCTCTCGCTGGGAGTTGCAAGTTTCTTTTCGATTGGAAGCATGAATTTTTTGAGCTTCGCAACAGGCAAGTCAGAGACGTTAAAGTCGCGTTCTCCAGCGTATTTGCTCACTTGCATGAAGTCTCGAACGGGGTAGCGGTGGTTTTTCTCCATCACCGGTCCGCCTATACAACTTCCTGCACACGCCGACATTTCGATAAAACAATGGTGTATATTCCCGTTTTGTATATCTTTAAGTGCGGCAATACAATTTTCTATGCCATCGATAGCCAAATAGCTGATATGCGGCTGATCACAATCCATTGTTTTGAGTATACCACCCGTTGTTGGGAAGAAGCGGGCGAGGCTCTCGGGGGTACTGTCTTTTTTAATATCTAGTGTGATATTTTCGGCGCTTAGCCACTCGCTGAGCTCTTCGAATGTTAAGACAGCATCAACGATGCTTTCGTAGTGATCGGCTTCATCCTTCTTAGCCAAGCATGGACCTATAAACACCGTTTTTGCTTCTGGCATTCGGCGTTTAATATCGAGGCAATGCGCCTGCATTGGCGACATAATATCGGCTAAGTACTGTAATTCATTGGGGAAGTATTTTTGTATAAGCAAATTCACCGTATGGCAGCAAGACGATATCAGAATATCGCGTTTTTCCTCGGCGAGCATGCGATCGTATTCGCGTTTGACGATAGTGGCACCGATTGCGGTTTCTTCGACATCGGCAAAGCCGAGTTTGATAAGTGCAGATCTTAAAACATCGATTCCCGCGCCGTTGTAATTGGCAATAAACGAGGGCGCAAGACTTGCAATGACTTTATCACCGCTTTGTAATAATACTTTTACAGCTTCAAGACTGCTCGCAATTTCTTTGGCATTTTGTGGGCAAACAACGAAGCAATGACCGCACAATATACATTCATTGCCAATAATCATGGCTTGGCCACCCGAAAATCGTATAGATTTAACAGGACAATTGCGAATGCACTTATAACAATTTTTACAATTAGATTTCTTTAACCTTAAAAACTCTGTCATCGTGCAAGTACCTTTCTTACATGCAATTGTAAGAGAGGGGGTAGACCGAGACCCCGCGCGGAAATTCGCAAAAGATGCATATGTTGCGTTGGATGAGCGAATGAGCGAATACAACGCAACATATCATGCAGCTTTTAGCGAATTCACGCGTGAGGCTCGGGCGTAGGGGGGCTTGCCCCCCAACAAAGAAAATAGAAACATTTGAGGCGTCAGATTAGCTTAAATGGGGCAAAACCTCGGTGCTAAAGAAGTTTTCGACGCCTTCTGGGCTTAGGGAATGCTGTTTTTCATCGACGGAGACGCAGACGCCGTTTTGGCAGTTTCCCATGCAGAAGGTGCCGCTGAGGTCAACCTTGTCTTGCACTTCGTTTTCGCGAATGAGGTATTGAAGTTGTTCGACGATTTGTCGCGAGCCTTTGAGGTGGCATGAGCTTCCGATACAAACTACGATTTTCATGGTTTATCCTTATTAGTAAAAGTCGACAACGTTGACCCAAGAGAGTAAGAATTCGCGCTCCTTTTCTTTTCCTTTGACGGATTGTGAGGCGGCGACGATGGGCATCCATTGTTGGATGGTTTGTTTGGCGGTGTCGGATTTTTTGCAATAGAGGTCGAGGTATTTGTCGGCGGTGTCGAAATCGCCTTGGAGCCAAAAAAGTAGGTAGCTTCGGGCGACGTCGGCGCCGGCGTTTCCTTGCGTGACGTGTGCCCAGTCGATGATGTAGGGCGTTTTGTCGGGGGCAATGATGATGTTTGATGGGTTAAAGTCGCCGTGGCAGACGGATTGGTGCTCCTGCATGCCTTCGAGGCGAGTGTGCAAGTCGTAGCGCGTGGTGGCGTCGAGGGTGGTTTCGGAGATTTTGCGGTGCATTTTATCCTTGAGTTTGTTGAGGAGTGCGACGCGCTTGGAGTGTACTTGCATTTGCAATTCGACGAAAAAGTCGAGGTATTCTGCCGATTTTTCGGGTTCATCGCGCAAGAGTTGGGCTAGGGTTTTACCCTCGATAAACTCGGTGACAATGGCCCATTTGTCTTGGACTTTTGTAACTTCGAGGATACGAGGTATGGCAAGATCTGTCGCTTCGACGCGCGCTTGGTTCAAGGCTTCGTTAAGAATATCGGCCTTGGAGTAGTCGCTGTTAAATAGCTTTATGACCTTATCAGCATCGCGGTATATGGTCTTAGCCGTCCGAACGGCGATGATTTTGTCGAGTTTCATATTTTCTCCTCCTTAGACCTTGACTTGGGTGTTGTAGTAGGCGTTTTTGTACATCTGCTTAATTTCGCGCATGAGCGGGTAGCGCGGGTTTGCGCCTGTGCACTGGTCATCGAAGGCTTGAGCGGTCATTTCGTCGAGGCTATCGATGAAGGTTTTCTCGTCAATGCCGTAATCCTTTATACACTTTTTAATACCCACTTTTACCTTTAAATCTTCGATGGCCTTGATAAGGTTTTTGAGTGATTCCTCATTGTTTTTTCCTTTTATTCCAAGGTATTCGGCGATTTCTGCATAGCGCGCCAAGGTGTGGGGGTGATCGTACTGGGAGAAGGTTCCCATTTTAGGCGGGTTTTCGACAGCGTTAAAGCGCATAACCTCGCTGATCATAAGCGCGTTCGCGACACCGTGTGCTAAGTTATGGAAGGCACCGAGTTTGTGCGCCATGGAGTGGCATACCCCAAGGAAAGCGTTTGCGAAAGCCATACCTGCGATCGTAGCGGCATTTGCCATCTTTTCGCGTGCGACGGGATCGTTGGGTCCGTTGTCGTAGGCGCGAGGTAGGTAGTCAAAGATCATCTTGATGGCGCGTAGCGCTAAGGCGTCAGTGTAGTCAGTGGCGAGCATGGATGCGTAAGCTTCGAGACTGTGGGTAAGCGCGTCGATGCCCGAAGCGCTCGTTAAGCCCTTAGGCGCTGTCATGTGCAAATCCGCGTCGACTATGGCCATATGTGGCATGAGTTGGTAGTCTGCAAGCGGATAT